>JBIKKZ010000115.1:0-5522 GCA_044360095.1 Vulcanococcus sp.
CCACCAGCTGGGGCCCATCTGGCCGGCGGAGGCCGCCACCAATGCCCCAACCCAACCCACCAGCCGCGGTGCCTGGTAGCTGCGGTGGGCCATCAGCCGGTGGTAGATGGCCGTGGTGGCCAGCATGCGCACGCCGTAGAGAGCTACCGCCCAGAGCACGGCCCCGGCCCCTAGACCGGTGATCAGCAGCAGGCCGCAGCCCAGGTGGCTGGCCAGGATGAACAGCGGCCCCAAGCCGTGGAGCGCCTTTCGAAGGGTCAGAACAGCACCGGAATTGCGCACCTTAACTGCGTGCGCTCAGCATCAGGGCCGCGAGCAGCAGCAGCGCCATCAGGGCCACGGCGGCCGGATCAGCCGGGTCCACAGGCGTTGTTCAGTGCGCTGCACTCTCCCAGATCGTCTGCCTAGGGTCGCCGCGCTGCAGCCCGCCTGCCGATGGCCACCGCCAGCTTGGGAGCGCTGCAGGTGGTGTGGTTCAAGCGTGATCTGCGGGTGGTGGACCACGCCCCGTTGCTGGAGGCGGCCCAGTGCGGGCCGGTGCTGCCCCTCTATGTGGTGGAGCCGGAGCTGTGGCAGCAGGCGGATGCCTCAGCACGGCAGTGGGCCTTCGCCCGCGAGGGGCTGCTGGAATTGCGCCGGGCCCTGGCGGAGCTGGGGCAGCCGTTGGTGGTGCGCACCGGGGCGGTGCCGGAGGTGCTGGAGCTGGCACGGCGGCGCCTCGGCATCGTGGCGCTGTGGAGCCATGAGGAAACCGGCAACGGCTTCACCTACGCCCGCGACCGGGCGGTGGCCCGCTGGTGCCGCGAGCACGGCATCCCCTGGCGGCAGCTGCCGCAATTTGGGGTGGTGCGGCCGTTGCCCAGCCGCCGCGGTTGGGCCCAGCGCTGGGAGGGGCGCATGGCGGAGGCCGTGCTGCCGGCCCCGGCCCAGCTGCCGCCGCTGCCGGGGGTGGAGCCCGGTGCGCTGCCCACGGCACTGGATCTGCGGCTGGCCCCCGATGATCCGCCAGAGCGCCAGCGCGGCGGCCGCAGCCAGGGCCTGGCGATGTTGGCCAGTTTCCTGGCCCGGCGCAGCCGCCGCTACCACGCCCACCTCTCCAGCCCGCTCACCGCGGCCCAGGGCTGCTCGCGGCTGTCGGCGCACCTGAGCTGGGGCACCGTGTCGCTGCGGGAGGTGGTGCAGGCCAGCCGGGCCCGGCGCCAGGAGCTGGCGGGCCAAGCGGGGGCGGGCCGTTGGCCGCTGGCGCTGCAGCGGTTTGAGGAGCGTCTGCACTGGCATTGCCACTTCATTCAGAAGCTGGAGGACCAGCCCGACCTGGAGTGGATGGAGCTGCACCCGCGCACCGCCGGGCTGCGCCAGGCCGATGGCGATCGTCTGGCGGCCTGGGCGGCGGGGTGCACCGGCCTGCCGTTCGTGGATGCCTGCATGCGCGCGCTCCGGGCCAGCGGTTGGCTCAACTTCCGCATGCGGGCGATGCTGATGTCGGTGGCCAGCTACCAGCTGTGGCTTCCCTGGCGCGACAGCGGCCTAGAGCTGGCACGGCTGTTTGTGGATTACGAGCCCGGCATCCACTGGAGCCAGTGCCAGATGCAGAGCGGCACCACGGGCATCAACACGATCCGCATCTACAACCCGCTCAAGCAGGGGCTCGACCACGACCCCCAGGGTGTGTTCATCCGCCGCTGGCTGCCGGAGCTGGCGGCGGTGCCGGCGGTGTATCTGCACCAACCGTGGACCATGCCCTTGGAGCTGCAGCACCGCGTGGGCTGCGTGCTGGGGCAGCACTACCCCCTGCCGATCGTGGATTGGGCCGAGGCGGCGGCCTTGGCCCGCGATCGGCTTTGGGGGCTGCGGCGTGAGCAGGGCTTCGCCGAGGTGGCCGATGCCATTCAGCGGCGCCATGGCTCTCGGCGCTCGGGGTTGGCCCGCCGCGCTCGGGCCGCGGCGGTTGAGGCCGATCAGCAGCTGGCCTTCAACCTGGACCTGGCTCCAGCTCCACCTTCACCACATCCACCGGGCCGCGGCCTTCGCTGTTGAGTTCGCGGGCGGCGCGGATGGCGGCCTCATGGGCGTGGAAGAGGTGCGCCTGCCGCCAGCTGTTCACCTCCACCAGGCTTTCGCCGTTGGCGCCCACCGCCAGGTAGGTGCCGCGTTCCTGCAGCCGGATGGCATAGCGCTCCGGCTGCGTGCAGCCATCCGGATGGGCCGGATCGAGATGGGGTGCCCAGAAGTGGAGCATGGCCTTGATTAAACGGTTTGGAGCCAGTCCGCCAGCCAATCCTGGCGCCGGGATGTGGGAATCAACGCAGTGTGGAAGGCCACCAGCTCCAGCGCCACAGGGCGGTTGGCGGCCACCACCGCATCGATGCTGCCATCGCGGCGCGGCCTGTGCCCAGGGGCCGCGCCGGTGGCGCTTTGCCAAGTCACCCGGTTTGCTGAGGCTGGTTGTCTGACTCCGCGGGGTGCAATCCGGGGATGACCGTGGTGACCAGGCCGTTCCAATCGGTGCAATCCAGCAGCTGCGCCACCGAGGCGTAGGGCTGTCCATCGCCGATGCCGTAGTGCCGTTGCCAGGCCGCCGTGCCGAGGCCGGTGATGTCGTCGGCGCACTGGCGGGGAGCCGGTTCGGGCATCCGCCAACGGCAGCCGCGGAAGCTGCTTAAGGTTTCTTCACAATGTTCCGGGCCCATGCCTGACCTGTCCCTGGCTCGCCAGTTCGAGCACGAAACCCAGGCGCGGGCCATCGACGCCTGCACCGACCTCGAGGAGCTGCGGGCCCTGGCCAAATCGCTGCTCAAGGCCTGGCACATGCAGGCGGAGATGACCCAGCACTACGGCGCCCAGGCGCTTGGGGTGGCCCCCCGTTTTTGAGCCTCCGGCCGCGGCCGCCTCAGGCCCCGCGCTGCAGTGCGGCTCGCTTCAGTTCACCAGCACGAACCAGGGGTGGGGATGCCGTGGCCGCTTCGGTGGCCTGGGCGACAGCGCGGTGGTGATAGCTTCCGCCCTACCTGTGATGCGCCCGTGTTGGGCCTCTTGCGAATGCGCTGCCTCCCCTCGCGTTCCTCCGCCTGGCGCCGTTGGGCCCTCGTGGCGCTCCCTGCGCTGATCGGGCTTTCGCCCGCTGCCCTGGCCCAGCAGCCGCCTGCTGCGACCCCCGCCACCGATCAACAGCTGTTCCTGTATCAGGGGATGGGCGCCAACGTGGTGTGCAACCTGGTGGCCGAAGGGGTGCCGTTTGCGAAGGCCTATCCGGCGGCGGTGGCGATGGTGGGCGGGGCCATCACCTTCGGGCACGGCTCCCAGATCCTCCAGGGGGGCAAGCCCACCAAGCTGGATCCCCAGCAACTGCAGAACGGTGCCGCCATCGGCATCGCCGGTGTGGTGCTCAACAGCTGCGGCAAGGATTTCAAGGGTGAGGACAAAACCGAGATCGACAAGCTCGGCGAGCAGCTCAAGAAGCTCTCCAAATCGGCACCCAACAAGTAGGCCCAACCGTGGCTAGGGGTGGGGGGATCAGACACTCCCCGCTCCATGGCCCGGTTTGACAGCCAGCATTTCCTGTTGGAGCAGCTCGAGGATGGCTGGATGCTCGAGGCCTCCCACGTCACCAAGGACGCTGACGGCGACTGGATGCTCAACCACGACGAACTCGAGGAGTTGAGCGCCCTGTTGCAACAGGCGTTGGCTTAGCCGCGGGGGCGCACGCGGCGCACGGCGAGGCCGGCTTCGGTGGCGGTGACGGCCGCCAGGGCCACAAGACCCGCCAGGCCCACCAGTTGGTTTTGGGCTTCCGCGGCGGCATCGGCGTTTTGACCCAGGGCCGCGCCGGCCACAAACCAGGCGGTGGACAGGGCTGAGGTGATCCAGTAGGCCCTCCAGCGCCGTTGGTAGAGGTAGCCGGCCCCCAGCCCCGGCACCACGTTGAGCACCACCGCCACCCAGCCGGCGGAGGCGGCCAGGATCTGCTCGCGGGTGGGTGGTGTCATGGGCGGGCTTGGCGGCGGGGGGATGGTGCCATCTTGATGGTCGCGCTGGCCGGCCCCGCTGTGGCTCGGGCTTAACCATCCCCAGATGCCGCCGCCGCCGACGGCCACCACAATGCGAAGCGTTGGTTAGACGGTGGGGCATCTCCATGGCGGATCACGGCCGATCCCACCACCGCCAACACAGCCGCCCGTCCACACTTTCCGGGGCCTATCGCGGCAGCATTGCCCTCAACAGCGCGCTGGCGGCGGCGCAGCTGGTGGTTGGCATCGCGTTTGGTTCCCTGGCCTTGATCGGGGATGCCGTTCACAACCTGGGCGATGTGTTCGGCTTGGCCTTGGGTTGGGGCGCTGAGCGGCTCAGCACGCGCTTGCCGAGCCTGCGCTTCACCTACGGCTTTGGCCGCAGCACCCAACTGGCGGCCTTGATCAATGGCGTGTTGATCGCGATGGCTGCGGCCGTCGTGCTGGTGGAAGCCCTGCAGCGCCTCAGTGCGCCTGTTCCCCTGGTGAGCGGGCCTGTGGCCTGGGCGGCGGCCCTGGGGATTGCCGTGAACCTGGGGTCGGCCGCACTGTTCCGCCATGGCGACCACCACGACCTCAACCGACGCTCAGCCGTGCTGCACCTGCTTGGCGATGCAGCGGTGTCGTTGGCGGTGTTGCTCAGCGCTGTGCTGGTGGGCCTCACCGGCTGGCACTGGCTGGATCCGCTCACGGCCATCGGGGTTGGCCTGGCGGTGGGTTACACCGGCATCGTGCTGATTCGCGATGCGTTGATCGTGCTGCTGGATGCCATCCCGGCCCACATCGACCCGGAGCAGGTGCGGCAGGTGCTGCTGCAGTGCCCCGGTGTTGAGGATGTCCACCACCTGCACATCTGGGGGCTGAGCACCAGCCAAGTGGCGTTGACGGCCCATGTGTCCCGCTGCATCGGCGCGGTGGATGACATGGCGCTGCTCCACCATGCCAAGCGGGCCCTCGCGGCGGTGGGCGTTGACCACAGCACAATTCAGCTGGAACCTGTGCCCTAGGGGGCTGCACCCTGGGGTGTGAGCACAAACCGCCCCCGGGCGTAGCCATTGCGCTCCAGGCTCAGGTAGGCAGCCTCCAGTTGGTTGGGCTCCAGGGCGGCGCTGCGGCTGAGGATCCAGCCGTATTGGCGGCGTGGGTCGCCCACCGCCAACCAGCGGTAGTCGGGGTCGATGCCGAGGATCCAGTAGTCGCCCCAGAACGGACGCCAACCCAAGAGGCTCACGAAGCTCACCTGCAACCGTGCATTGGTGGCGGGATCGACCACCCGCGCCAGCCCCTCCGCTTCGTCAACGTTGCCCCCGCGGGTGAGGCAGCGGTTGATCACCGTGATCCGCCCGTCGTTGCGGCGCTGGTAGCGGGCAGTGGTGTCGCGGGCGCAGCGGTTCTGAAACCAGGCGGGGATCCGCGCGATTTCAAACCAGGACCCCACGAAGCGCTCCAGATCCACCGCCGCCACCGGTTGCACGGCCGCGGCCGGCACCGTTTCCGCCGGCACCGGCACCGCCG
>JBIKKZ010000116.1:0-5517 GCA_044360095.1 Vulcanococcus sp.
GGCCGATCAGCAGGGGGATGCGGCCGCCGGCCCGCACCTCATCGGTGATCGTGCTGGGCTTGAGTTCGAAGCGGGCCACGATCGTGCCGGCTCCGGCTTCACCGGCGGCGCGCTCGATGGTGCCGGCGTAGGGGCGGATGGTGATCACATCGCCGCTGCTGAGGGCGCTCACGTCGCACTCGATCGGCAGGGCGCCGGAGTCTTCGGCGGTGTTGAAGAAGATCGGGGCGATCTTGCCCCCCAGCACCACGCCGCCACTGCGCTTGTTGGGCACGTGGGGGATGTCGGTGCCGGTGTGCCAGAGCACCGAGTTGATGGCGGATTTTCGGGAGCTGCCGGTGCCCACCACGTCGCCCACGTAGGCCACGGGGTGGCCCTTCTGCTTGAGCTGGCTGATCTGCTCGAGGCCACCTGGCATGCGGGTTTCCAGCATCGCCGTGGCGTGCAGGGGAATGTCCGGCCGCGTGGTGGCGTGGGTGGCGGGGGAGAGGTCGTCGGTGTTGGTTTCGCCCTCCACCTTGAACACCGTCACGGTGATCTCCGCCGGCAGCTCCGGCTTGGCGGTGAACCACTCACCGGCGGCCCAGCTGTCGATCACCCGCTGGGCGTAGGGGTTGCTGGCCGCCAGCTCCAGCACATCGTTGTAGGCGTCGTACACCAGCAGGGTGCGGCTGAGGCCCGTGGCGGCGGCCGCGGCGATGGCGCCATCGGTGCTGGAGAGCAGCGCGATCAGGGCGCCCACGTTGTAGCCGCCGATCATCGTGGCCAGCAGCTGCACCGCGTTAATCGGGCTCACCAGCGGGCTGGTGGCGCTGCCCTGGGCCACGGCGCTCAGCCAGCTGGCCTTCACGTAGGCGGCCTCATCCACCCCCGGCGGGATGCGTTCGCTGAGCAGGTGCAGCAGAAAGGCTTCCTCGCCGGCGGGCGGTGCCGCCAGCAGGGTGGTGAGGGCCTCAGCCTGGGGGGCGGTGAGCGGCAGGGCCGGCACCCCCTGGGCGTCCCGGTCCGCGGCGGTGGCGCGGTAGTTGGCGAGGAAGCTGCTGGCATCCATTGGCGCAGGTGTTGGCGCAGGCATGGGCGCAGGGGTCCGGGAGACCTGACGAACTGTGACGTGACACCCATTGTTCTTTGCCACCCCCCTGCGCTCTGGTGGCAACGGCTGCAATCGGGCTTTTAGGGTGGATCGCTCCCTGCGTTGCCCTGCGGCTGCCGGCATGATCCCCACCTCCGATCTCCATGTGGTGGACACGCGGCCGCTGGTGGCACCATCCCTGCTGCACCGCGAGCTGCCCCTCGGCGAGGGGGCCGCGGCCACGGTGCGGGAGGCGCGCGAGCGCATCAAGGCGATCCTGCGGGGCGATGACCCGCGCCTGCTGGTGATCGTGGGGCCCTGCTCCGTGCACGATGTGAAGGCGGCCCAGGAGTACGCCGCCGCTATTGCCGAGGAGCACCGCCGCCACGCCCAGCAGCTGGAGGTGGTGATGCGGGTGTATTTCGAAAAGCCCCGCACCACCGTGGGCTGGAAGGGCCTGATCAACGACCCCCACCTCGACGGCAGCTACGACATCAACACGGGCCTGCGGCTGGCCCGTGGCCTGCTGCTGCACCTGGCGGACATGGGCCTGCCCGCGGCCACGGAACTGCTGGATCCGGTGGTGCCCCAGTACATCGCTGATCTGATCAGCTGGACGGCCATCGGTGCCCGCACCACTGAGAGCCAGACCCACCGCGAGATGGCCTCGGGGCTATCGATGCCGATCGGCTTCAAGAACGGCACCGACGGCAGCGCCATCACGGCGATCAATGCCATGGAGGCGGCGGCGCGCCCCCACAACTTCCTGGGCATCAACAAGGAGGGCCACGCCGCGATCGTGAGCACCACCGGCAACCCCGATGGCCACCTGGTGCTGCGCGGCGGCAAGCAGGGCACCAACTACCACGCCGAAGCGATTGAGGGGGCCGCCGCCGCCCTGGCCAAGGAGGGCCTGCCGGCGCGGGTGATGGTGGATTGCAGCCACGGCAACTCCAACAAGGATTACCGCCGCCAAGGGGAGGTGGCCGGGCAGGTGGCGGAGCAGCTGCGCTCCGGCAGCCAGCATGTGATGGGGGTGATGATCGAGAGCCACCTGGTGGCGGGCAACCAGAAGATTCCCGCCGATCTCAGCCAGCTCACCTACGGCCAGAGCATCACCGATGCCTGCATTGATCTGGGCACCACGCGGGAGCTGCTGCAGGAGCTGGCCGGCGCCGTGGCCAGTGCCCAAAGCCAGGCGGTGGCCTTGGTTTGAGCACTTGAAACTGATGCTTAGCACTCGCCACATGTGAGTGCTAAGTGCAGTGTTGATCACAAAGGTTTGCTGTGAACGGTGCGCCCATGGCGGCGGCGTACGTTGTTTCCACGCATCCATGGAGGTTGTGATGGCAGCACGCATCACCTACCTGTTGCAGTTCTGTGGGGTCTCCGATCCGCTGCAGCTCTTTTATTTGGAGCAGCGCAGCGTGGAGGCGCCCGGCCCGGTGTTCACCGGGTTGCGGCCGTTCCAGTTGGACAGCCTGATGGCCTGGGCCCTCGACAGCGCCCGCGGCCGCGGCTGGGACCTGGAGCGCATTCAGGCCACCGTGGTGGATGTGTGGCTGGAGCGGGCCGATGCGATTCGCCAATGGCAACAGCGCCTGCAGCAGGAGCCGGCCGATCGCCTGTTGGTGGCGGGGCTGGGCACCCAGCACGATTGGGAGATGCGCTGCGAGGCGATGTTGCGGGCCTGAGCGCTGCCTAGTTGCTCCAGTGCTGCCAGAGCACGCCCGTGACCACCGGCACGCTCAGGTTGTCGACCCCGTAGACGCTCCACTGCTCCAAGGCGGTGGCCAGCACCGCCACCCCAAGGCACAGGGCAGGGCTGGGGGCCGGTTGGCCGCTGGCCGCCGCCAGGGCGGTGAGCAGCAGCAGCACCGCCACGGCGGCCAGCAGCATGCAGCCGGTGCCGGCGAGGGATTTGGTTTGGCCCCACAGCTGCCAGCGCCGTGAGGGCAGGGCTGGCCCCACCAGCCCGGCGAGGCCATCACCGAAGGCCATCACCAGCACGCCGGCCGCCACCGCCAGGGGGTGCTGCGGCCAGAACAGCGCCAGCAACAGGCTGATGGAGGCGCCGTAGGCCACGGTGCCGTAGCTGCGGCGGCCGACGTCTTCCACGGCGGGCAACAGCTGAAAACGGTGGTTGAGGGCCGTGGCGGCGGTCACCAGCAGCGCCAGCGGCAGGGCCAACCCGCGGCCGATGCCGAAGCCCCAGGCCAACAGCACCACCGGGCCGGTGCCGATGTGCACCAGCTTGCGGCTCCACTCCCGCTGTTGCGGCCAGCGATGGCGCACCAGCAGAGCCATGGCCAGCACCATGGCGAGCCAGCCGGCGACAACGGCCAGGCCGATGGCGGCCTGTGGGCTCAGGCGGCCTGTTGGTAGTTGGTCATCAGGCGCAGCTTGAGCAGCGCCTTGGATTCCAGCTGGCGCACCCGCTCGCGCGACACATTGATCTGCCGGCCGATCTCCGCCAGCGTGAGGGGCTCCTGGCCCGCCAGGCCGAAGCGCAGCTCGATGATGCGCCGTTCGCGCTCATTGAGTTGCGACAGCCAGGTGCCGAGGTGCTCCTTCTGCAGGCTGCGATCCATGCCGTCCATGGATTCGTTGCTGTTGGGGTCGGCGATCAGTTCACCGAGGGTGCTGCGGTCGTCGTCGCCACGGGCGTGGGCGTCGAGGGAAGCGCAGGGGGCGCTTTGGGCGATCAGCTCTTCAAGTTCATCGGGGCTCATGCCCATGGCATGGGCCATCTCGAGGCGATTCGGTTGGCGCCCAAAGCGATGGGAGAGTTCGCGGGTGATGCGCCGCATCTTGGAGAGCTTTTCACTCACGTGGATCGGCAAGCGAATGGTGCGGGCACTGTTGTCGATGGCCCGCGTCATGCCTTGGCGAATCCACCAGTAGGCGTAGGTGGAAAACTTGTAGCCCATGGCGGGGTCGAACTTGTCGACCGCCCGCTCCAGGCCGATCGCCCCCTCCTGCACCAGGTCGAGCAGTTCGAGGCCCTGGTTTTGGTATTTCTTGGCCACGCTCACCACCAGCCGCAGGTTGGCCGCCATCATGCGATCGCGGGCCCGGGTGCCCATGCGGATCTGATGTTTTTGGCGGGGTGTGAGTTGCTCAGCCGGCAGGGCCTGCAGGCGTTTCATGGCCTGCACGTGGTGGGCCAGCTCGATCTCCTCAGCGGGGGTGAGCAGCGGCACGCGGCCAATGTTGCTGAGGTACCAGCCGATCGAATCAGCACTGAGGCGACCGCCCTGTTTGGACGCGCCGTTTCGCACCGTTGATCTGTTGTCGTTTCGCTCGGAAGCGCGGGCGTCGGAGGATTCCATCGGGGCTGCGATCCTGGCGGCTTGAGTGGATGCGGTGGAGCGAGATGTTGCGGGCAGCTCGGGGGATGTGGAGTTGTGAGGAGTGCCCATGCCCTCGGCTCCGGAAATGGTTGGCCGGAATGTAGCACTACAGCCATCAAGAGAACACTGCGAATTGGAAGACTTGCCGCACTCTTTCCGTTGGATTTTCTTAGCTTTTGTAGTGGCGGTTACTGCGCTTCGTCGCCGTTGCCCAATCCATGTCTCCAACCGTCGATCAAGGCGACCTGAACGGCGATGCTGTCGTCCTCGGGAATGCGCCGGTTGAAGCTGCCGTCGGGCTGCATGTCCCAGGCGGTGCTGTTGTCGCTGAGGTAGCTGTTGATCAACCGCAGCAGGCGCCCTTGCAGATCGGGGGTGTCGATCGGCACCACCGCTTCCACGCGGCGATCCAGGTTGCGGCCCATCCAATCGGCGCTGCCGATGTAGATCTCGGCGTCGCCGCCATTGGCAAACCAAAACAGGCGTGAGTGCTCCAGGAAGCGGCCGATCACGCTGCAGACGCGGATGTTGTCGCTGATGCCCTCCAGGCCCGGCCGCAGGCTGCACATGCCGCGCACCACCAGATCGATCTGCACGCCGGCCTGGGAGGCTTCGTAGAGCAGGGCGATGATCGCCGGATCCACCAGGGCATTCATCTTGGCCTTGATGGCGGCGGGGCGACCGGCGCGGGCGTGCTCGGTTTCGCGTTGGATCAGCTCCTGCATGCGCTGGCGCAGGGTCACCGGCGCCACCAGCAGCTTGCGGAACTGCTGCTGCTTGGAGAAGCCGGTGAGGTAGTTGAACAGCTCGGCCAGGTCCTGCCCCAGCTCGGGGCGCGCCGAGAGCAGGCCGATGTCGGTGTAGAGGCTGGCCGTGCGCGAGTTGTAGTTGCCGGTGGCGATGTGGCAGTAGCTGCGCAGGATCTCCTTCTCCTTGCGCACCACCAGGGTGATTTTGGTGTGGGTTTTGAGGCCGATCACGCCATACACCACGTGCACGCCGGAGCGCTCCAGCTGGCGGGCCCACTGGATGTTGTTGTCTTCATCGAAGCGGGCCTTGAGCTCCACCAGGGCCATCACCTGCTTGCCGTTT
>JBIKKZ010000117.1:0-5506 GCA_044360095.1 Vulcanococcus sp.
GCCGGAGGGGTCGAGCATCGGCGCCAGTTCCACCACGTCGGCCGCCACCAGGTTGTGGTGGCGCAGCTCCTCCACCAGGGCGGCGAAATCCCGCCACAGGAAGCCGCCGGGTTCCGGGGTGCCGGTGCCCGCCATTATCGCCGGATCAAACCAGTCGAGGTCGACGGTGAGATAGAGCGGCTTGCCGCGCAGCGGCTTGAGCGCCTCGGTCATGTGCTCGATCGCCACCAGCCGGCCCGTCTGGCGCAGTTCAGCGAACTCCTCGCGGGTGCCGCTGCGGATGGCGATCTGCAGCAGCCGTTGGCTGGGCAGCACCTCCAGGCAACGGCGCATGGCGCAGGCGTGGCTGTGCCGGGCCCCCAGCCACGCGTGGCGCAGGTCGGCGTGGGCATCGAGCTGCACCAGCACCAGTTCGGGGTGTTGGGCGGCCACGGCGGCCACCGCACCGGAGCTGATCGAGTGTTCACCGCCGAGCATCAGCGGCTTGAGCCCCAGGGCCAGCACCGCCTCGGTGGCCTGGCGCACGGCGGCCACCACCGGCTCCGGGGCGCCGAAGGGGATGTCCACGGCCCCCAGGTCGGCCACCGCCAGCTGCTCGAGGTCGCGGTCCAGCTGCGGGCAGTAGCTCTCCAGGCCGCTGCTCACCTCGCGGATGGCGGCAGGGCCGAAGCGGGTGCCGGGGCGAAACGAGGTGGTGCCGTCGTAGGGCACCCCGAACAGCCCCACCCTGCAGCCGGCCGGGTCGCGCTGGCTGCCCATGTAGATGGCGCCATCGGTGTCGAACAAGTGGGTCATCGGGCGAGGGCTCGCTCAATGGAGGCGGGGATGGCGTCAAAGGCGCCGCGCTGCCAGCGGGGACTCCAGATCTCACAGCCACGGACGACGGCCGCGGCGCGCTCGGGATCCGGCTGCAGATAACGACGGCCGTCCGTGGCGGCGAACGTCCAGCTCCACCAGCCGCTCGGATACATCGGCACCCAGCCGTACATCGGATCGGCGTGGCCGAAGACGTCTCTCAAGAGCTTCACCGTGTCGAGGTGCACCTGACGAAAGGCTTCGGGGGATTCGCTCTGGGTGGCGAACACGCCACCGGGCCGCAGGATGCGGCGGCATTGCTCGAAGAAGGCGCGGTTGAACAGGCCCTCCGCTGGGCCCGCCGGATCGGAGCCGTCCACGATCACCACGTCGTAGCTGGCGTCGGGGGCGTTGGCGGCCCAGGCGATGCCATCGCCCACGGTGAGCTGGAAGCGCGGGTCGCTCCAGCAGCCCCCGCCGATGCTCGGCAGGTGCGCCTGGCTCCACTCCACCACCAGGCCGTCGATTTCCACCATGTCGAGGTGCTGCACCCCGCTGTGGCGCAGGCACTCGCGGGCGGTGCCGCCGTCGCCGCCGCCGATCACCAGCACCCGCTCGATGCGCTCGGCGCCGCACAGGGCCGGGTGCACCAGGGATTCGTGGTAATGCCGCTCTTGGCGCTCGGCGGTCATCCAGCAGCCATCCAGCAGCAGGCCCTTGCCGTAGCGCTCGCTCTCGATGATCGTTACCCGCTGGAAGGGCGATTGCTGTTCGGCGATCACCCGGCCCGCCAGGCCGTAGCGCACGCCATCGAAGATTTCATCGACCCAACCGGGGGTTGGGGCGGGGGCGCTGCTGTCGGCCATGGGGGAAACCTTTGCGTGTCTCCAGATTTGCGCATCGCCCCTGTGCCCCCCGTGACAGGCTCGGGCCATGGCGGGCGCACCCAACCCCGGCGATTTGCGGCTCACCCCGCGGCTGGTGATTCCGGCGGCGGAGTTGCGTTGGCGCTTTTCGCGCAGTTCTGGCCCCGGCGGCCAACACGTGAACACCACCGACTCGCGGGTGGAGCTGCTGTTTGACCTGCAGGCCACCACCGCCCTGTCGGCGCCGCTGCGCCAGCGGGCCCTGGAGCGGCTGGGGCCGCGGCTGCAGGAGGGCTGTGTGGTGATCGCCGCCAGCGAGCACCGCAGCCAGTGGCAAAACCGTGTGGCGGCCCAGCGGCGCCTGGTGGAGCTGTTGCTGGAGGCGCTCAAGCCGCCGCCGCCGCCGCGCCGGCCCACGCGGCCCACCCGGGGCTCGGTGCAACGGCGCCTGCAGGCCAAACAGCGGCGTGGCGCCGTGAAGCAGCGGCGCCGCGGGGGCGTTCAGCCGGCGGACGACTGAGGCCCCGGGGGTTGGCCGTTGGTCTCGGCGCGGATCTGGGCCTTGGCCTGCCGCCACAGGCCCTCCAGTTCGCCGATGCTCCGCCCCTGCAGGTCGCCCCCCAGGGCAGCCTCCACCCGGGAGAAGCGATCCAGAAAGCGGCGGTTGGTGCCGGCCAGGCCTGTTTCCGGGTCGATGCCACACCAGCGGGCCACGTTCACCAAGGTGAACAGCAGGTCCCCCAGCTCCTCTTCGGCGTGGGCCCGGTCGCCGCTGGCGACGGCCTGCTTGAGCTCGTCGAGCTCCTCGTGGACCTTCTCCCACACGCCGGCCATGGCGTCCCACTCAAAGCCGGCGGCGGCGGCTGTCTTGGAGATGGTCATCGCCCCGGCCAGGGCCCCCTGGCCGCGCACCTTGCGGGCCAACCGATCGCTCAGCGGGCTCTGGGACGCTGACGCCCCCTCCCGTTCCGCCCGCTCCGCCGCCTTGATCGCCTCCCAGCTGGCCTTCACGGCCGCGCTGTCAGCCGCCTCGGCCCCTGCGAACACGTGGGGGTGCCGGCGGATCAGCTTGGCGCTGATGCCCGCGGCGATCTCACCCAGGCTGAAACGGCCGGATTCGCTGCCGATCTGGGCGTGCAGCACCACCTGCAGCAGCAGGTCGCCCAGCTCCTCGGCCAGGTGTTGATCGTCGCCGTGGCGGATGGCATCGGCCACCTCATGGGCCTCCTCCAGCACGTAGGGCACCAGGGAGGCGTGGGTCTGCTCCAGGTCCCACGGGCAGCCCCCCTGGGGATCGCGCAGTTGTGCCACCACAGCCCGCAACTGCGCGATGGCGGCCGCCGAGGAGGCCGGCGGCGCCGGCGCTTGCCCTTCTTCAGGGCGACCACTGATCCAGAGGCGAAAGCAGGCGGCCTGCATGAGCTGGGTGGGGGCCTCCAGCCCGGCGGCCAGCACGCGGCGCTCCAGCAGAAGCGGGTCGAGCGAAAACACCGCGGTGTTGCGGGAGGCCATCACCGACTCCACCGCGGGCTCATCCATCCCCAGGGCGCGGAAGCGGGCGGCGGCCAGCTGCAGCCAGGGCTCCATCGCCTCCCCCTCCGGTTCGCTGTAGCTGCTGAGCAGCAGCGCGCCCCCCGGGGCCACCTGGGTCCCCAGCTGGTCGAGCAGGGGCCGTTGCGCCGCCGGCTCGAGCACGTGCAGCACGTTGTGGCAAATCACGGCGTTGAAGCCGGTGCCCCCCAGGGGGCCGGCGGGGGGCAGTTGCGGCGGACCCCACTGCACCCGGGCGGTGGCACCGATGCGGTTGATCAACCCATCACAGAGCTGGCGCATCTGGGAGCTGGGCTCCACCAGGGTGAGCTGGGCCTGCGGCAGGGCCTCCAACAGCCCCGGCAGCTCCAGGCCGCTGCCCACCCCCACCACCAGCGCGCTCTTGGCCTGCGGCAGCCGTGCCGCCAGGGCGGCGGCCCCGATCTCCTGGATGGCGTCGTAGCCCGGGATCATCAGGCGGATGCGGGCGTTGTAGTTGCGGCCGTAGTCGCCCTCGAAGTCGAGCGGGGTCATGGGGTGGGGCGGCCGGGGGCTCAGCGGAGTTTGGCCCGCCCAACGCGCCGTTGCCGGCGGCGGCTGTTTCTGCGCAGGGCCCTCGGCAGCCGCGGGGTGGGGTCGCCGTCCTGGAGCAGGTGCAGCCAGGCGCTGGCCTCCACCCCCACCAGGGCCGCCAGCAGTTGGGGCCGGTGCTGGTTCCACAGCTGTTGTGCCCCCAGGGCGAGGGCGGCGGGGGCGGGCCCTCCCAGGGGCTGGGCCAGCCAGCTGAGGGCCAGCAGCAGCGCCGCCAGGTAGGCCAGCCGGCCGGCAGTGCCCAGCAGTGGTGTGTGGGAGAGCAGCGAGCGGTGGCTGATCAGGTGCCGGTAGGGCGCCCACAGCATCCGCAGCGGCCCCCAGCGGCGGCTGGGGTTGGAGGGGGTGTCGAGGTCGGGCGAGAGCCACAGGCCACCCACCAGAAAGCCCAGGCCGGCGCTGAGGCTGCCGGTGGCCCCGAGCCACGGCCACCACAGCAGGCCGAAGGGCAGGGCCAGCAGGCCCGTGGCGCGGTCATGGGCGCGGCCACTGGCCATGGGCGGGGCGGCGAACCGACCCGAGTGTGCCCTGGATGCCGGCCGATGGGCACAATGGGCCCACCGCCCGGTTAGCTCAGCGGTAGAGCGCCTGCCTTACAAGCAGGATGTCGCTGGTTCGATCCCGGCACCGGGCATCAGCGGCGCCATCTCAGCCCCGCCAGCAGGAACACCACGGCCATCAGCAGGTAGCCCAGGGCCCAGGAGCCCCCAGCCCCCCAGCCCAGCTGCAGCACCGTGTCAGCCTGGGTGAAGCGCCAGGCGTGGATCACCCCCAGCCAGGCACAGCCGCTGGCCACCGCCATGCACAGGCTGGCGGCCAGGAAGCGCTGCTCGATCACATACACGAGCATCGCCGCCAGCAGCATTGCCGAGATGATCTGCCCCTGCTCCAGGGCGAAGGCCCCAGCGGCCCAGATGTCGGCCTGTTGCAGGGGGGCGAGCAGTTGGGCTGAAAAGGGTTGGCTGGCCGTTCCGGCGCCGCCGGCCCGCAGCCCTGCTTTGAGCAGCAGGGATCCCCATCCCGCCAGCCCCGGCAGCAGCCCCAAGGCCACCGCCGGCGCGTGTTGGCGCGGTGTGGCCTCGAAGGCCTGGGCGGCGATCACCAGGCCGATGTAGAGCACGATTGCCATGCCCGCTTCAATCGGCACCAGCAGGGCCACCACCCCGAACAGCCCCAGCAGGCAGCCGCCGCCCATCAGCAGGCCGTTGAGCCAGGAATAGCCAATGCGGGCCCCCATGGCTTTCCAGCCGGGATGGCCGATGTAGAGGGTGGTGGGGAAGCAGCCCCCCAGGGCCGCTGCAGCGATGGTGCCGATGCCATTGATCAGCAGCGAGCTGCGCACCGGGTAGCGGTCGCCGGCCGCTTCGGCGCTTTCGATGTTTTGCAGGGACCCCAGCAGGTTGAAGAGCCCCATGGGCACGATCACCCCCAGCCACGGCAGCAGCTGGCCGCGGGCGTCCCATAGGGCCGCCAGTTCCAGGTGTGGCAGCCGTAGGCCCACCTGGGCGCTCTGGCTGGTCCAGGCGGCGGCATCGAATCGGATCAGGCCGCTGCCCCAGGCCAGGGCCATGCCCACCAGCACCGCCAGCAGGCCGCCTGGGATCGGCAGCCGCAGCCGGCCGTAGTAGGTGGCCAGGATCAGGGCCAGCACCGTGAGCCCCACCACCGGTTGGGCATAGGTGCGCAGCAGAAACCCCAGGGCGATGTAGCCCAGGGCAATGCCC
>JBIKKZ010000118.1:0-5480 GCA_044360095.1 Vulcanococcus sp.
GACGGCCAGGCGATGAGCAGCCTCCAGATCGCCGCCCCCACCAACGCCGGGCGGCTGAGCCGCACTGCGCTCAGCGCCAACCGCACCGAAGACCTGCTGATCTGGCTGATCCGGCTGGGGGTGCTGCGGCGTGAGGTGGACGGCCAGGGCCTCACCGAACGGGTGCGCCTCACCCCCCTGGGCCGCGACAGCATCGCCAACTGGCGCGACACCATCCCCCCCGCCGGCCCACTGACCCGGCTGAGCCACTGGCTGCGCCAGCACCGGCCTCACCTGTGAGCCACCCCACCCCCTTGATGGTGCTGGGCACCAGCAGCGGTGCCGGCAAGTCGTTGATGACGGCCGCGCTCTGCCGGGTGCTGCGGCGCCGCGGCGAAACACCGCTGCCCTTCAAAGGGCAGAACATGAGCAACAACGCCTGGGTGGATCAGGCCGGTGGCGAGATGGCCTACTCGCAGGCGCTGCAGGCCTGGGCCGCGGGGCTGGAGCCGCAGTGCGCCATGAACCCGGTGCTGCTCAAGCCCCAGGGCGACAGCACCAGTGAGGTGATCCACCTGGGGCAGGCGGTGGGCAGCTGCCGCGCCGAGCACTACTACCGCGATTGGTTTCGCCCCGGCTGGGCAGCGATCCGCACCGGCCTCTCGCAACTGCAGGCGAGCCATCCGGGCGGCCGCCTGGTGCTGGAGGGGGCGGGCAGCCCGGTGGAGGTGAACCTGCAACCGCGCGACCTCACCAACCTGCGCCTGGCCCAATACCTGCGCGCCCGCTGCATCCTGGTGGCCGACATCGAACGCGGTGGTGTGTTCGCCCAGCTGGTGGGCACCCTGGCGCTGCTGCGGCCGGTGGAGCGCCCGCTGATCCGTGGCCTGCTGATCAACCGCTTCCGGGGCCGCCGCGAGCTGTTTGAGGAGGGCCGCCGCTGGCTGGAGGCCAACACGGGCATCCCGGTGCTGGGGGTGATGCCCTGGCTGGATGAGCTGTTTCCGCCGGAGGATTCCCTCGATCTGCTGGAGCGCCGCGGCCGCAAGCGCGGCGCTGAGCTGGAGATTGCGGTGCTGAAGCTGCCCTCCCTGAGCAACTTCTCCGACCTCGATCCCCTCGAGGCTGAACCCAGCGTGCAGTTGCGCTGGCTCGCCCCCGGCGAGGAGCTGGGCCAGCCGGATGCGGTGGTGGTGCCCGGCAGCAAGCAAACCCTGCGCGACCTGGAGGCCCTGCAACGCAGCGGCCTGGGGGAGGCCCTGCGCGGCTACGCCATGGGCGGCGGCCATGTGTTCGGCATCTGCGGCGGCCTGCAGCTGCTGGGGCAGGAGCTGACGGACCCCGAAGGGCTGGAGGGCAGCGCCGGCACCGCCGCGGCCGGGGTGGGCCTGCTGCCGCTGCGCACCACCTTCGGCCAGGCCAAGGCGCTGCGCCAGCGCCGCAGTGCCGCCCAATGGCCCGTGGCCGATGGCACCGCCGTGGAGCTGGAGGGGTTCGAACTGCACCGCGGCCACACCACCGCCCTGGAGCACGGCTGCCAGCCCCTCTGCAGCGACGACACCCTCGGCTGGGTGCGGCCCCTGGGCGCCGAGGGCGGGCTGGTGGCGGGCACTTACCTGCATGGGGTCTTCGAGAGCGGTCCCTGGCGGCGGCGTTGGCTCAACCAACTGCGCCGGCGCAAGGGGTTGCCGTTGCTGAGCGAACGGCAACCGCACCACAGCCGTCAGCGGGAGGCTTTGCTCGATCGCCTCGCCGATGCGTTTGAACAGCACGTGAATCTGGAGCCGTTGCTGGATCCGCCATGAGCACAGTTCTGATCCACTGGCCCCACGGCCGCAGCACCAGGGCGGTGGTGGGCAGCGACTGGCTGCAGGCGGCCCTTGCGGCGGGCTTCAGCATCCCCACCGGCTGCCTGGGGGGCAGCTGCGGCGCCTGCGAGATCGACGTGAACGGCCAGTCGGTGCGCGCCTGCATCGCCACGGTGCCCGCCAGCCGCAGCGGCGAGCTCACGGTGGAGCTCAGCGTGGACCCGAGCTGGTGACCCCATTCATGGCGGCGGCCTGCAGGCAGGCGGGCAGGAACACCAGCCAACTGAGCACCGAGCGGCACTGCTGAGGATTGGTGCAGGGCAGCGAGGAGCAGCGGGCCACGCCGACGCCCCCCAACTCCACCACGAAATCGGTGGGCAGCTGCCGCAGGATGCCCATGGCCGAGAGGGTGCCATCCTCGGCATCCCGCAGGATCGCGGCCCGCAGGCCCTCCACCCGCAGGTCGCGGCGTTGGGCCTTCAGGGGCCGGAAGGCGCGGGTTTGCTGCTGCAGGAACGCCACACCGGCGGGCGCGTAGAGAAACCGGGCCAACGCCACCAACTCCACGCTGTAGAGCTTGGCCATGGCCACCCGCAGCTGATCCTCCGGCCAACCGGAGCGGGCCACCAGCTGCTTCAGCCGCTGATCGGCGAAGCTGCCGTCGTCGATGAATTGCTGCAGGGCCGGGTAGGGGATGGTCCACAGCTCAGCCCCGTCCTCGAGCCGCAGGGTCTGCACCGGGGCGGGGTTCGCCGCAGCCGCCACAACCGGTGCCAGCGCCGGTGCCATGGCCAGGGCGGCCCACAGCGCCGCCCCCGGAACAACCCAGCGCCTCATTGGTTGAGCTTCAGCACCGCCATGAAGGCCTCCTGGGGCACCTCCACCTTGCCCATCGCCTTCATCCGTTTCTTGCCCTTGGCCTGCTTCTGCAGCAGCTTCTTCTTGCGGGAGATGTCACCGCCGTAGCACTTGGCGAGCACGTCCTTGCGCATCGCACTGATGCTTTCGGAGGCGATCACGCGGCTGCCGATGGCCGCCTGAATCGGGATCTTGAACTGCTGCCTGGGAATCAACTCCTTGAGCTTCTCCACCAACCCCTTGCCCACGTTGTAGGCCTTGTCGCGGTGCACGATCGTGGTGAGCGGATCGGCCTTCTCGGCGTTGATCAACACGTCGAGGCGCACCAGGTCGTTTTTGCGGTAGCCGATCAGGGAGTACTCCATGGAGGCGTAACCCTTGGTGCGGCTCTTCATCTGATCGAAGAAGTCGGTCACCACCTCCGCCAGCGGCATTTCGTAGTGGAGGGTCACCCGGTCGGTGGTGATGTACTTCATGTCGATGAACTCACCCCGGCGCTCCTGGCAGAGCTCCATCAACGTGCCGTTGTAGGTGTTGGGGGTGTAGATCTCGAGCTTCACGTAGGGCTCTTCGATCGATTCGCGCTTCTGGGGATCCGGCAGGGTGGCCGGGTTGTCCACCATCAGGCTGCTGCCGTCGATCATGTTCACCTGGTAGATCACCGAGGGGGCGGTGACAATCAGGTCGAGGTCGTATTCGCGCTCCAGGCGCTCCTGCACGATCTCCATGTGCAGCAGCCCCAGGAAGCCGCAGCGGAAGCCGAAGCCCATGGCGCTGCTGGTTTCCGGCTCGTACTTGAGGGCCGCATCGCTGAGCTGCAGCTTGTCGAGCGCTTCGCGCAGGTCGGGGTACTGGTCGGCGTCGGTGGGGAACAGGCCGCAGAACACCATCGGCTTGGCCTCGGTGTAGCCGGGCAGGGGCTCGGCGGCCGGATTGCTCACCAGGGTGATCGTGTCGCCCACACGGGCATCGGCCACGGCCTTGATCGACGCCGCCAGGTAGCCCACCTCGCCGGCATGCAGGCTCTCCACCTGGCGCTGATCGGGGGCCATCACCCCCACTTCATCGAGCTCATAGGTTTTCTTGCTGGCCATCAGCAGCACCTTGTCGCGCTTGCTGATCGAGCCCGAGATCACCCGGAAGTACACGATCACGCCCCGGTAGGGGTCGTAGTAGGAGTCGAAGATCAGGGCCCGCAGGGGCTCCTCCACCCGGTCGGGCGGCGGCGGCACCCGATCCACCACCGCCTGCAGGATGTCAGGCACCCCGAGGCCGGTTTTGGCGGAGCAGGGGATGGCATTGGAGGTGTCGAGGCCGATGATCGCCTCGATCTCCTCGCTGATGCGCTCGGGATCGGCTCCGGGGAGGTCGATCTTGTTGAGAACCGGAATGATCTCCAGGTCGTTCTCGATCGCCAGGTAGACGTTGGCCAGGGTTTGCGCTTCAACCCCCTGGCTGGCATCCACCACCAGCAGCGCCCCCTCACAGGCCTGCAGCGAGCGGCTCACCTCGTAGGAGAAATCAACGTGACCGGGGGTGTCGATCAGGTTGAGGATGTAGGTCTCGCCGTCGGCCGCCTTGTATTCCATGCGGGCGGCCTGGAGCTTGATCGTGATGCCGCGCTCACGCTCCAGGTCCATGTTGTCGAGGAACTGCTCCTGCATGTCGCGGGCCGCCACGGTGCCCGTTTCCTGCAGCAGGCGGTCGGCCAGGGTCGATTTGCCGTGGTCGATGTGGGCAATGATGCAGAAATTGCGGATCCGTGAAGCGGGAACGTCGGTCATTCGCGGCTGATTACGAAGGGTGCTCCCCGGCTCGGGACGCGGCATCCCGTTGGGGCGATCCTAGGGAGACACCCCAAGTGCCCCGCCCCATGGCCACCGTTGCTAGCGCAGGAGGGTACCTGCGCCGAGCCCATGGCCCACACCGGCACCGTGGTCTGCCTCCATCAACGGCCCCTGGCCGTGTTCGCCAGCCCCGGGCGTTATGTGCAGGGGCCGGGGGCCACCCATGAGCTGGGGAGCGAGCTGCGGCGTTTGGGGCTGAGCGGGCGGGTGCTGTTCATCGCGGGGGGAACCGCCCAACGGCAGCTGGAGCCGATCTGGCAACGGGAGCTGCCGCCGCTGAGGCTGGAGCCGCTGGTGCTGCCCTTCGGCGGTGAATGCAGCGAGGCGGAAATCCAACGCTTGGTGGCGCAGGGACAATCCTGCGACGCGGTGGCGGTGGTGGGGGCCGGCGGCGGCAAGGTGTCGGACACCGCCCGGGCCGTAGCCGACGAGCTGGGGTTGCCGGCGATCATCACGCCCACGCTGGCCAGCACCGATTCTCCGTGCAGCGCCCTTTCTGTGATCTACGGAGCCGGTGGCGGCGTCGAGGGGTTTCGCTTCTACAACCGCCATCCGCTGCTGGTGCTGGTGGACACCACCGTGGTGGCCCGTGCCCCCAAGCGGCAGCTGGTGGGGGGACTGGGGGATGCCCTGGCCACCTGGTTTGAGGCCCGCACCGTGCGGGCCAGTGGCCGGCACACGGTGGTGGGCGGCCTGCCCACCACCACCGGCACGGCCCTGGCCAAGCTCTGCTGCGAGATCCTGCTGGCGGATGGCCCCGCCGCCTGCGCGGCGGTGGACGCCGGAGCCAGCACCCCGGCACTCGAACGGGTGGTGGAGGCGAACAACCTGCTCTCGGGCCTGGGCTTTGAGAGCGGTGGTCTGGCGGTCGCCCATGCCGTGCACAACGGCATCACCGAGATTCCCAGCAGCCACCGCTGCATCCATGGAGAGAAGGTGGCCTTTGGCCTGCTCACCCAGTTGGTGCTGGAGGGGCAGCCCCAAGCAG
>JBIKKZ010000119.1:0-5478 GCA_044360095.1 Vulcanococcus sp.
GGGCATCGCCGAGCACCGGCCCACCGGCGGCGACGCCATCGAGCACGGACACGCCGGCGAAGCGATCGGCGCCCGGGGGGAAGCGCTTGAGGAAGTGGCGCAGCAGGGGCTGGTGGTTGTCCTCCCGCAGGATGTTGAGCACGAAGCGATCCCCCACCTGCAGCAGGGCTTCGATGGCGCGGTCCTTGGCCACGGCCACCGTGATCCCCGGCGGATCAAAACTGGCCTGGCTCACCCAGCTGGCCACCATGGCGGAGGCCCGCTCCTGCTGGCGGGCCGTCACCACATAGAGCCCTCCGGAGAGGCGGCCCAGGGCCTTGTCCAGGTCGCCATCGAGGGCCTTCATGGCGGCGATGGTTTTGGCGCGGGTCAGCAGCTGGCCCAGGTCGGTGCCGGCCTCCTCGCAGCGCTGGTAGTCGTTGCCGTCGGGCACCTGGCGGATGCGCAGCGGTTCGAAGGCTTCGTTCTGGCCGAGGCTGCGCAGGCGGCTGGCCACGGTGTCGATCGGCTCATCGTTGCCGCCGAAGGCGTCGTAGCTGGCCACCCACTGCTTGGGCTGCAGGGCCGCCAGCAGGGTGCCGATCGAGGCCTGCAGCTCAGCATCGGGGTTGGCGGGCCAGGTGGGCACCACCACCGCGCTGGCCTCACCGATCAGGGCGCTGAGCTCCTGGGGGTCGGTGGCGCGCAGATCCACGAGCTGCACTTGGGCTTCGGCCTTGCCGATGCCACGGGCGATGGCCTGGCTGATCCGGTCGCAGAAGCCGTATTGGCTCAGGTAGCAAACTGCCGCATAGGCCTCACCCTTGCTGCGGCCTTCGCTCCAGGCGCGGTAGTCGCCCAGCCACAGGTTGAGGTGGTGCCGCAGCAGGGGGCCATGGCCCACCGCGATGGTGGTGATCGGCGGCAGGGCGTCCATGCGCTTCATCGCCTGCAGCACGCTGCGGGCGTTGGGGCCCATCAGGCAGTCGTAATAGAAGCGGTAGTCCGGAGCGATGGCGCCGGGGTCCACGTCGAAGACGTCCTCGGAGCAGTAGTGCAGACCGAAGGCGTCGCAGGTGTAGAGGATGCCGGTGCCGTGGTCGAAGGAAAAGATCGTGTCCGGCCAGTGCAGGTTGGGGGCGCTGAGAAATTCGAAGCGGTGCTGCACGCCGCTGCCGGGGTTGGTGCCCAGGTCGAGTTCATCGCCGCTTTTCACGGCGCGGCTGTTGAACGGCCGGTGCACCTGGTTGTCCAGGAATTGGATCGCCACCTTGGAGCCCACGATCTCCAGCTCCGGATGGAGCTCCAGCAGATGGCCGATCAGGCCCGAGTGGTCGGGTTCGGTGTGGGAGACGATCAGGTGATCGATGCTGCGGGGATCGATCTGCCCCTGCAGCAGCGGCAACCAGGTGGACTCGAACTTGAGGTGGCTGCTGTCGATCAGGGCGGTGCGCTCGCCCCGCACCAGAAAGCTGTTGTAGGTGGTGCCGTTGCGCAGGCCGAACTCGATGTCAAAGCGGCTGCGGTCCCAGTCGAGCGAGCGGATCGTGGTGGTGTCCGCCGCGATGGCTTCGCACTGCAGGCTGAGGCGGCCGGTGGTGGCGGTGGCGGCCATGGGGAGTCCCGCTGGGGTGGGTGGACTCTAGGAAGGGGGGCGGGGCGGCTTGGTGCTCCAGGCCAGCCCCGCCCCCAGCCCCGCCCTTGGCCTCAGGCCTCCACCTTGACGGTGACGCTGGTCATGGTTTGGGCCTTGGGGGCCATCACCGTGAGCAGGCCATCGCGGTAGTGGGCGGTGATGCCCTCGCGCTCGATGCCGGAGGGGAAGCGGAAGCTGCGGCTCCAAGTGCCGTAGCGGAACTCGCTCAGCAGCGGGTCGGCCGCTTCAGGGGCCGGGGCCTCCGCGTCGGCGGCCGCTTCGGGTGCTTGGCGCTCGGCGCTGATCACAAGGCTGCGGTCGGTGGCCTTGACGTCGATGGAGCTCCGCTCCACACCGGGCAGTTCCAAGCAGATGCGGTAGCCGGTTTCGGTGTCGCGCACCTCAGCGGCGGGGACGCGCTCGGCGGTTTGCAGTTGCTGCTCCAGCTGCTGGAACAGGTCGAAGGGGGATTGGCGAAGGGTCAACATGGCGGGTTGTGCAAGGGATGGCAGGTGGGTGTTGGATCACCCGCATCGCCAATGTGGCCCCGTTGGATCGATGCCCTGGGCGCGAGAACCGATCCGATCGGTACGGCCCCCACGGCCGCTGTTCGGCTGCCCCGCCAGGGTTGTGGGGGGAGCCGAACGGGCGCTTACAGCCACCACCAGTCGTTAAAGGCGGCCGCCTGGCCGCAGGGCTGTCCATCGGCATCCCAGAGGGTCCAGAGCCGGGCGTTGCGGATCTGAAAGCGGCGGCCGCTGTCGCTGATGCGCACGCCGCTGTAGCCGCCGATGGCGTGCTGGTGGCGGGCCCGCAGCAGCACCCGGGCCCGGCCGCTGCGTTCCTGGGGCTCGGCTGTGAGCCGTGAGGGCAGGCCCAGCATCTGCCCCCAGGGGCGCTCCCACAGCCGCAGGGCGGCGGCATTGGCGTAGATCAGCCGCGGCCCTGGATCGCTGCCCGGGTCGCTGCCGTCATGGGCCAGCACCACCGTGGGGCAGGCGAACAGCGCCTGGGGCTGGTGCGCCGGGTCGCGCTCGCTGAGCAACGGCCGGCCAAAGCCGGCCCGATGGCTGCGAAGGATGCAGGCTGCCAGCTGCCGTTGGGGCGGCGTCAGCCAGGGGGCTCCGACGGGCATGGCCTCAGCTGCTGCTGGCGTCGCCGTTCTCCTGGTTGCTGCCGGCGGCCATGGCCGTGGCCATGGCGGCGGTGCTGAAGCCAGCCCCCTGCTGGCGCAGGTGCTCCACAAACTGGCGTGGTGCCTCCGGGAAGCGGCCGTCCTCCGCCAGGGGCAACGGTCCCGCCTCATCGAGCCCCGTGTCCCCCTCCATGGCCGGGGTGATCACCACGAGCCCCGGATCGAGGGCCGCGTCATAGCGCCACCAGCGGTTGGGGTCGCGGATGGCGGCGGGGGCCGGGTTGGCCAGCCCGTCGGCGCCCGGTTGCGGGGCAGCATCGGCTAGAGCCGCCCCCTGAGCCGCCTTGGCGGCTTTCGCGGCCTTGGCTTCGGAGGCTTTTTTGGCCAGCAGGGCGCGCCGCTGCACCGCCAGGTCGCTCAGCAGTTGGGCGCGGGTGCGGCCCCGCAGCTGAAACAGCACAAAGGGGTCTTCGCTGAAGCGCTCGCCCATCAGGTAGTAGACGGCGCTGACGTGCTTGCAGGGGTTGATCTTGTCGGGGCAGGTGCACTCGCTGCGCACCTCCTGCAGCTTGAACGGGAACAGCCGGCGGCCGCTGGCGGCGAAGGCGCGCTCGATGTCCTGGGGCATCACGCCGGCCAGCAGTTGGGCCGACCAGCGGGCCTTCTGGCCGAGGGCCTCGAGCACGTAGCCCCAGTCGTCGTCGCTGAGCACATCGAGCCAGAGCTTCACCTTGTAGGGGTCTTCGCCGCTGCCCTGCACGCGGGCGTGCACGCGGCGCCCCTCGAAGCGGATCGAGAGCACGTTGCCCTCACGGGCGTAGGCCCAGGCGCGCTCCAGCCGTTTTTTGAAGCGGTAGCCGTTGATCAGCTCCATCCACTGCTCCACCCACCAGGGCTGCTGGCCGAGGCCCTGGTCGCCCAGCTGGGTGGTGATGCCGTTGTGGTTGCCGGGGGTGATCGTCATGGGAAAGGAATGCCAACGCGCTCGATGTGATGGCGCAGGCCGTGGTGCCGCAACGATTCCCAGTGGGTGACGTCGAAGCGGTAAGGCGTAGGCAGTTGGTCGAGGGCTTCCAGCAGGGCCGCACTGCAATCGTCGTCAGCGCTGTAGGCCAGGTCGATGTCCGATCCCCGCCAATGCCGACCCATGGCCCTCGATCCATAGAGCTTCACCCAGTGCAGCTGGGGAAAGCGTTCGTGAAGACAGCGCTGGATGTCGCTGAGCGTTTGCTCCGGCAGGCCTGTATCGGGGGTCATGGCTCGTCCTCCAGCCGCTGCAGCAGCGATTGGCGCAACCACAGCAGCTCAGCCAGATAGCTGTTGGTAATGAGGCGTGTGGCGGCCTCAGCCTTGGCCTGGTCGTAGGTGTGGGTCATCAGATTGCGCTGCTCAAGCATGTCGATCCAGATCTGACCGTTCTCCAGCAAGCCATTGGCGAAGGCCTGTTTGATCACCTCGCGCGGCAGCTTGGCATCGATGCCATTCCAGGCCAGCAGGTCTTTGAGGGTTTTCCAGCTCAATTCAAAGCAGAACTCATAGGCCTTGATCAAGGCGATCACCATCAATTCGTTGGCGGGCAGGGCCAGGTGTTCCTGCACGGCCGCTTCCAGTTGCCTCAACGCCCGTTGCAGATTGTCAAAGCGCTGTTTCCAGCGGACATCCGTTTGTTCCGGACCGAGGGGGTTCATGGCATCAGTCCTCCTGGAGGGTGACCAGGTCCTTGAGCTGGCCGATGTCGAGGCCGCCGAGCCAGTCTTCGCCGGAGCCGACGATGTCGGCCGCCAGCTTGGATTTCTCCTTGATCATCCGATCGATGCGCTCCTCCACGGATCCGCTGGTGATGAATTTGTGCACCATCACCCGGTTCAGCTGGCCGATGCGGTAGGCGCGGTCGGTGGCCTGGTTTTCCACGGCGGGGTTCCACCAGCGGTCGATGTGGAACACGTGGCTGGCGCGGGTGAGGTTGAGGCCCACACCGCCGGCCTTGAGCGACAGCAGGAACAGTTGCGGTCCGCGGGGGTCGTCCTGGAAGCGATCCACCATGGCCTGCCGTTCGGTCTTGCTGGTGTTGCCGTAGAGGAAGGGCACCTCCTGGCGCCAGCGGTGCTCCAGGTGGGCCTTGAGCAGGTGACCCCATTCGGCGAACTGGGTGAATAGCAGGGCCCGATCGCCCGCTTCAATCACCTCCTCGAGGATCTCTTCCAGGCGCTGCACCTTGGCGCTGCGGGCGGCGAACGCTTGGAAGAAGCTCGCATCGCTGGGGTCGGGGTCCTGCTTGAGGGCCAGGGCCGGGTGGTTGCAGATCTGCTTGAGCTTGGTGAGCAGGGCCAGCACCTGGCCGTGCTTCTGGCCGAGGGGTGCCCGGGCGATGGCATCGAGGCTCTCCTCCACCGTTGTGTTGTAGAGCTTGCGCTGTTCGGGGGCGAGGCCCACCCATTCGCTCAGTTCCACCTTCTCCGGCAGGTCGGAGATGATCGATTTGTCGGTCTTGAGGCGCCGCAGGATGAAGGGGCCGACGCGGCCCTTGAGGTCGCGCAGCGACGACATGTCGCCGTAGCGCTCGATCGGCAGCCGGTAGCGCTGGCGGAAGAAGGGTTCATCACCCAGCACCTTGGGGTTGAGGAAATCCATCAGCGCCCACAGCTCGCTGACGCGGTTTTCCACGGGGGTGCCGGTGAGGGCGATGCGGAAGCGGCTGCCGGAACGCCCCCCCTGGCCGGCGCGCCCC
>JBIKKZ010000120.1:0-5446 GCA_044360095.1 Vulcanococcus sp.
CCGCAGGGTGGCCGGCTGCAGCCGCACATCGGCATCCACAAACAGCACCCAGGGGGAGCTCACCTGCTCCATCGCCCGGGTGCAGGCCCAGTTTTTGCCCACCCAGCGCTCCCCGGCCGGCCTGGGGCCCGCCTCCAGCAGCGCAAAGCGCTGGCCCGCCTCGCCGCAGGCCGCCGCCGCCTTCTGCGCCAGGGCGGCCGTGGCATCGGTGGAGCCGTCGTTCACCACCAGCACCCGCCAGTCGGCGCAGGGGGCCTCGCTGCCCAGCAGGCTGGTAAGGCAGGGGCCGATGTTGGTGGCCTCGTTGTAGGCGGGCACCACCACCGTGAGCGCCGTGTCGGGCAAGGGCGGCACCGCACCACCCGGCTCCGAAGCCGGCGCCAGCCGCGGCGCCCGGGCGAACACCCGGGCCAGGGCCACCAGCACAACCGTGAGCCCCAAGGCCGCCGCCGCCGCCAGGGCGGTGGTGCCCCAGGCCCAAAGAGAGAGGGCGGTGCCCAGGGTGCAGCTCCGGATCAGGGCTCCAGCATCCCTGAGCCTGGACAGCGGCGCGAAAATGAGCATTGCAGCGCAGGTTCCGGTGCCCTCCGCAGACCCCAGCCCCGCAGACCCCAGCCCGACGGAGACAACCACCACCGCCACCCCGCCGCTGGAGCTCAACCTCGCCCCAGGGGAACCCGGCCCGCTGCAGGCAACGGAGCCAGGCCCGAGCCCCGGCCTCCAACCCGAGGGCCTGCGCACCCTGCTCAAGCAGTTGGGGGTGTTCCAGTCGCAATCGCTCGAGCAACTGCTGCCCGCCCTGCAGATCCTGGGGTTGGCGGTGGTGGCGGGGGTGGGCCTCAAGCTCACCGGCGCCGTGCTGGGGGCCATCCATGAGCTGCCGCTGCTCGGGCAACTGCTGCAGCTGGTGGGGCTGGTGACGGCCATTCGGTTTGTGGCCCGCAATGCCTTGCGGCAACAGAAACGGGCGGCCCTGCTGGCCCGCATCGAGCAGATCAAAACCAACCTGCTCGGCTGAAGCGCCGCGGCCTTTGGCCAGGCCGCATAACCTCCTACCCCGCCCCACCTCCCGCCAAGCCCAACCAGCCGCCATGCCCGAAAGCGACCCCGCCTTTCAGTACGAACCGTTGGAGCGCTTCGGCGAGGGGCTCACCACCCGCCGCCCCTGGAACACCACCGCCCTGCGCGGCGTGGAGCAACTCAACGGCCGTGTGGCCATGCTCGGCTTCGCCGCCGCGCTGGTGGGGGAGCTGATCAGCGGCCATGGCCCGGCGGGTCAGGTGCTAGCGGTGGTGCGTTGGTACCTGAGCTGAGCTCCCCCACCATGGCCCGTCGCCCCACCCCCTTCAGCACCCCCCTTGCCACCGCCCTGGGCCTGCTGGGGGCCGGCCTCGCCGCCGCCGCCCCGGCCCAAGCGATCAACCTCGAGCAAGCCTGTGCCCGTTTCGCCAGCAAGCTCAACGCCGCCGTGCAATCCGGCGACACCGCCAAGGCCCAGAAGGTGTACCAGGTGGGCAGCCAGCGCATCGCCGGCCGCTTCAACGGCGCCACCTGCCCCAACGTGAAGCCGCCGGCCCCGGCACCCACCCCCGCCCCCGCCAACTGACCCCTGCACCCCCATGCGCAGCCTCAGCTGGCAGCAGTTCGACCGGGCGGTGGAGCAGCTCGCCGCCCAGGCCCGCCAGCTGCCGGATCCCTGCGGCATCCACGGCGTTCCCCGGGGCGGCCTGGTGCTGGCCGTGGCCCTCAGCCACCGGCTGGAGCTGCCACTGCTGGAGCAGCCCGGCCCCGGTTGCCTGGTGGTGGATGACGTCTACGAAACGGGGCAGACGTTGGCCCCCTATCGGCAACTGCCCGGTTGCCATGTGCTGGTGTGGGTGAGCAAGGTGCCGCCCCAGTGGTGGCATGCGGCGGAGGTCACCAACTCCGACGACTGGCTGCTGTTCCCGTGGGAACACGCGGAGGCGGCCCAGCGCGATGAAGCGCGCTACCGCCGGTCGCGCCCATGAGCCGCCTCCGCCTCTACCTGGCCTCCCCCTACGGCTTCTCGCCCCATTGGCGGCAGCGGCTGCTGCCGGATTTCATCGCCGCCTTGGAGGCCCTGGGGCTGGAGGTGTGGGAACCGTTCAGCCGCAACGGCCAGGTGGATCTGGCCCAACCCGGATGGGCCTGGCGGGTGGCCCAGGCCGACCTGCAGGACGTGCGCGACGCCGACGGACTGCTGGCGGTTGTGAACGGCACACCCCCCGACGAGGGGGTGATGCTGGAGCTGGGGGCGGCGATTGCGTTGGGGAAGCCGGTGTTTCTCTACCGCGACGACTTCCGCCGCTGCAGCGACTCGGAGGACTACCCGCTCAACCTGATGGTGTTCAGCGGCCTGCCGCAGGAGGGTTGGCAACGCTGGCTGTACGGCTCGCTGGAGGAGCTATCGGATCCCACCAAAGCGCTGGTGCACTGGCTGCGGCACCACAACGCCTGATGGGGCTGGCCCTGGGGCCAGGCTCAGCCTTCGGCGTCCTCGTCGTCCCATTCAGCCGCCAGGGCATCCAGGGCGTCAAAGCGGCCCTGCTGAATCAGCAGCGCACTTTGCTGCGCCAGCCAACGGCGCTGCTCAGGGGCCAAGCTGGCGGCAAAGGATCGCTCGGCGCTGCGCCCCGTGGCGCGCTGGGGGAAATCCACCAGATCTGGTGCAAAGCCAGACCGTAAACACCGCCCCTGGAGTGACAACCGCCGGCCTCGGGGATCACAGGAAGTCTTCAGGGTTGGGTGCGTGGATCGACGGATGGCGGCCCCTGGCGGGCCCTCGACTCCTCCCTCAGCCGTTGAGATCGTTCGGACGGCGCAGCACAAACACCACCCCTGCGGTGAGCAACACACCAATCACCACCATCGCGGTGATGGCAGCGCTGTAGTCGGTTTCCATCGCCCTGGTGCACAGATTGCCTGCACCGTAGGCCGGCCGCTTCATGAAGTTCTGGCCGGATCGGGCGGGGCCCGCCGGCGGAGGCATCAGGCTGATGGCATGGGTCTCAGCCACTGCCCCCTGTGCATCGCCCTGGCGGTGCTGTCAGTCCTGCGGGCGGGGGCGCACCTCACCCTGCTGGGCTTCAGCCTGCTGCCGGGCCCGGGCCCGCAGGGCCGCCCGATCATCGGGGGTGGCCAGCAGGGCCTCCAGCCGCTGCAGCTGGGCCTCCCGCTTGGCCCGCTCCGTGGCCAGCCTCCACATCAACGACATCAGCCCAGCACCTGTTGAGCGGACCCTAAAGAGCAGCCCAGCGGCCGGCCACCGGCGGTGGGATCCGGTGTGCAGAAGCGCACACGGCCGAGGCCTTGGCTTGTGCGGTGGGCCGCGCTGCACACAATGCGGACTGTGCCCTCACCCCCTACCGCTGTGGCCACCACGCAAGCGACGCCGCGCCGACGCAGGGGTTACTCGATTCGCTTCCGCACCGAGCGGCACACGCTCACGGAGTGCTGCCTCTACGCCCACAGCCACGAGGAGGCGCGCCATCTGGCCATGGAGCTGCACCCGCACCTGCGCCATCACCCCAACCAGATCGACCTGATCTGGTGCCACGAACGCGACTCAGCCCACCACGCGTGAGGCAAGGCGTGAGGCCATCGGCTCGGCGTGCAGCGCCGGATGCACGATGTCCACGATTCGGCCCAGTTCATCAATGATGTAGTGCCGTTGGCGGGTCTGGCGGGCGAGGGCCAGCGAATGGCGAATCGCCGAAGGCAGATCGTCTTGATCGCATTCGCTTCGGTAGCCGCCGTTCTCCAGCCGGCAGACAACGGAGTAGCGCATGGGATCGGGACAACCGGGTCACCCCAGAGGTAACCAAGCGCACGCCAGGGCGGGCAGGGCCTTGGAATTGATTTAAGAATTTGGCCAGTGCTGTCCCTTCGGGGCGTCGTTGCCTCTGTGTCCATGCCCACCGCCCCCGGCAGCCAAGCCCAGCCCACCGACCTGCAGCGGCTCTGGCGCAACCGCCCCTTCCGCAGCTTCTGGCTGGCGAACCTGATTTCCAACCTGGGCACCAGCGCCTTCGTGATGGCGATGACCTGGCTCACGGTGAAGAGCTACGGCGCCCACGGCATCGCCCTGCTGGCCCTGGGCTACGGCATTCCCCAGTTTCTGCTGCAGATGTTCGGCGGCGCCACCACCGACCGGGTCCCACGGCGGCAGCTGTTTCTGCGCACCCAGAGCGCCCTGCTGCTGGTGGCGTTGCTGCTGTTGCTGGCCACCACCCGGGGCATGGTGCCGCTGTGGTTGCTGGTGGCGGTGAATGCCTCCAATGGCGTGATCTCCGCCTTTGACACGCCGGCCCGCACGGCGTTGATCAGCGAGATGGTGAAGCGCGAGGAGCTGGTGGTGGCCCAGCAGGTCTACAGCGTGGCGTCGAATGTCACCAACGTGTTTGGCCCCGCCCTGGGGGGCGTGCTGCTCAGCATCGGCAGCAGCGACCGCAGCCACGAGGAGCTTGCGTTTCTGTTCAACGTCTTGAGTTTCCTCCCCCTGCTTGCCTGCATCCCCTGGCTGCCGCGCACGCCGGCGCCAGGCGGCACGGCCAACCGCCCCGCACTGTGGCGCTCAATCCGCGAAGGGTTGAGCTACGTGCGCCGTCAACGCCCGCTGCGGCTGTTGCTGCAGCTGCTGGCCCTGGTGATGCTGCTGGGCCTGCCCTTCCAGACGCTGCTGCCGATCTTTGTGCACGACCACGCCTCCATGGGCTCGAACCACACCACCTATGCGGCATTGCTCTCGGCGGTGGGGCTGGGGGGTGTGGTGGGATCGTTGCTGGGCATGGCCTCCGGCCAGACACGACGGCTGGGGCTGACCCTCGGGGCCGCCGCAGCCGGGCTGGGGGTAGCCGTGCTGCTGCTGGCCGGTAGCCAGGTGATCCATTGGGCGTCGTTGTCGGCCTTTCTGGCGGGGGCCTGCGGCGTGTTCAGCCTCAACCTCAACAATGCCCTGATGGAGGGTCTCACGCCGATGGAGCTGCAGGGGCGCGTGATCGCCATCGCCAACCTGGGCAAGGGCCTGCAGGCCTTCAGTGCCGCCGGCGCCAGCGAAGCCATCCACCTGCTGGGCCGTGCCATGACCAGCAGCAACGCCTACCTGCTGGTGCAGTCCGGCCTGGCCGTGGCTCTGGTGGTGGGAGTGCTGCTGCTCTGGCCAGCGCTGGCCGGCCTGGAGCCCAGGGCGCAGCAGGCGGACGCTTAAAAAAACCTGTTGTAGATGCGCAGGGTGGCGTAACCCAGTGGGGAGGGTGTGGGGTTGGGGCCAGCGGGCCAGGCCTTCACCTCAAACATGTACGTGTCGGCCTGGTCGGGATTGTTCCAGGGCTTGAGCACCGTGGTGACGGTGGTGCCGGGGGGCACCGGCGGATCAAAACGGATCTCGAAGCGCCGCTGCTGTTGGTGAAAATCCACCGTCAGGGGC
>JBIKKZ010000121.1:0-5445 GCA_044360095.1 Vulcanococcus sp.
CAGCTGTGGAAACGCATCGCGGAAGAGCCCTGAAATCCGCAAGGTCACGTCCACCCGCGGCCGCCCCAGGCTGGCCAGGGGGATCAGCTCCAGATCCACCAACCGCCGGCTGGGGCCATCCCACACAGGTCGCACCCCCAGCAGGGCCAGGGCCTGGGCCACGTCTTCGCCGCCGTTGCGCATGGTGCTGGTGCCCCACACCGACAACGCCAGGGTGCGCAGCGGTTCCCCCTGCTCCATCAGGTGCTGATCCAGCAGCAGCTCGGCGCTGCGGCGCCCCAGGTCCCAGGCGGCTTCACTCGGCAGTCCGCGCAGATCGACGCTGTAGAAGTTGCGGCCGGTGGGCAACAGGTCCGGACGGCCGCGTGTGGGGGCCCCGGAGGGCCCCGCAGCGATGCGTCCGCCCGCCAGGGCCGTCAGAAAGCTGCTGCGTTCCGCCTCGCCGCATTGCAGCAGGTCGGGCACCAGGCCAGTGGCCAGGCGCTGCAGCACCGCCTGGGTATGCGGGCCCAGCTCCGGGGCGGCGGGCTGCCCCTCCAGCAGGGGCCCCATCAGGGCCTGGGCGCGCTGCTCCAGCCAGTCCACCCCATCACCAACCCGGCGCGCCGCCGTGGCGCCATGGGCCTCCAGGCGATGGCGGTCCGCCGGATCCAGGGGCTCCGCTTCGTCGTCGGCCCAGGGGTCCAGGCGTAGCTCCAGATCCCGCGCCAGGGCCTGGGTGAGGCCGAGGCCAGCGGGCACCGGCGGGCGCGCCAGGCAGGCCAACAATTCCTTCAACTGCTGGTGGTCCGGTAACCGTCCAAAGCGGTGCAGGCCCGTGCGGATCTGGGCCTCCTTCAGCTCGCAGAGGTAGCCCTCGGCGGCGTCAAGGGGATCAGCGGCTGCCGCCATCGGCAATTCGAGGCCGGCCAGGCTCTCCAGGGCCCGTTGGCGCAGGGCCTCAGCGCGCTCCCCCCCCAGCTGGGCCGCATCCCAGTACTCATCGAGCAGGGCCTCCAGGCTGCGCAGGTCGCCATGGAGGCCTGCCCGGTCCAACGGTGGCGTGAGGTGGTCGAGGATCACCGCCTGGGCCCGGCGCTTGGCCTGGGATCCCTCCCCCGGATCGTTGACGATGAAGGGGTAGAGATGGGGCATGGGCCCCAGGGCCCACTCGGGATAGCAGCAGTCCGAGAGCCCGAGGCCCTTGCCCGGCAGCCACTCCAGGTTGCCGTGCTTGCCCACGTGGCACACCAGTTGCACCCGGGCCGATTGCCGCAACCAGAGGTATTGGGCTAAATACAAGTGCGTGGGGGGCAGATCCGGGCTGTGGTAGCTGAGGGCTGGATCGCGCCCGTAGCCACGCTCCGGTTGGATCAGCACCACCACGTGGCCGAATCGAAGCCCGTGGATCGGAAATCCCTCCGCCTCCAGCTGTGGATCCGCCTGCGGCGGACCCCATTGCTGTTCCAGGCGGCTGCGGCCCGCCTGCGGCAGGCCTGCAAACCACTGGTGATAGGTCTCCAGCGGAAGGTGAGCCAGGGGCGGCCGGTGCTGGCTCTCCGGGTCGTTGCTGCGGCCCTCCAGCAGGGCACGGATCAAGCCATCGCCATCGCCGGGCAGGGGTTCGTCCCCCAGGTCGTAGCCGGCCTCCCGCAGCCACCCCAGCATCGCGGCGCAGCTGGCGGGGGTGTCGAGCCCCACCCCATTGGCAAGACGGCTGTTGCGGGTGGGGTAATTGGCCAGCACCAAGGCCAGGCGCCGATCCCGCGCTGGCGTGTGACGCAGTTGGCACCAGTGGGCCGCCAGGGACGCGACCCAGGCGAGGCGCTCCGGGTCTGGCTGGTAGCGCTGCAGCGCCGTCGCCAGGCGCGCATCGGCACGGAACACCTGTTTGAACGCCCCCACCCGGGTGGTGATGCGGCCATCCAGTTCCGGCAGGGCCACCTGCAGGCTGAGGTCGAGGGGTGGCAAGCCGAGGCTGCTGCCCTGCCATTGCTCTCGGCTCTGGCTGCTGCAGAGCAGTTGCAGCACAGGAACCCCCAGCCCATCCCAGAGCGGAGCCCCCAGGCCGGCTTCGCTGAGCAGCACCGAAGCAAAGGCGGTGGTGCAGAGCACCAGATCAACCCCCTCACGGCGCAGCAGATCGCTCACCCCCACCTGCACCGAAGCCGTGCGCAGGCTGCTGACCCACAGGGCCCGTGGGGCCAGGCCCTGCTGCCGTAGCGCCTGCAGCAGGGCATCCACCAGGGCCAGATCACCCGATTGCAGCAGGGCCCTGTACAGCACCACCCCCACCCGGGGGCCTGGCTCCTCGCGCCAGTCGTGGGGGAGCGGATCGGCGAGCGGCTGCAGCTGGGGCATGGGCGTGGGCAACCCCGCCAACAGGGCACCCAGGCTGCCGAGCACCTGGCGTAGGTTCGCCTCACCGCCCTCCAGCAGACAGCGCCCACAGGCCTGGCTGACCAGGGGGTCCACGCTGCCCAGGGGCAACAGCTCCGCCTCCAGATCGGCCGTGCCCGCCAGCACCAACAAATGACGGTCCGCGCTCTGATGGGCCCACTGCTGGAGTTGCTCGAGCCCATAACCCCAGTGGCCTCGGCCCCCCAGCAGCCGCACCACCAACACCCGTGTCTGCTCAAGGCTGGTGCGCAGGTAGTGGTCGAGCACGGCGGGGTGCTGCAGGGCCGCCAGGTTCAAGGCCCGGATGGCGATCTCCGGTCCCAGGGGGTGGGGGTCGCGGTCCAACAGTGCTGCCAGGGCAGCGAGATCGGTGTCGGCACTGCTGAGCAGCACCACCTCCGCCGGTGGTTGCTCGATGAACACCACCCCATCGGAGGGGGAGGCGCTGCCAGGAACGGCGGCGAGACGGTGCATCGGCCCATCTTGCAGCCGCCGCTGGCTCGCGGGGCGGGGGGCGGCGGTGAGAAGATCAGCGGCAACCGTGGCCCCCACCGCCCGCCGGATCCATGCACCAATTCCTGCCCTACGCCTGGTTCGGTGGCCGCTGTGTGCCGTTTGCAGAGGCCACCCTGTCGGTGGCCACCCACGCCCTGCATTACGGCACCGGCGCCTTCGGTGGCATGCGGGCCCTGCCCAACCCCGCCGATTCCCAGGAGATCCTGCTGTTTCGGGCGGACCGCCACGCCAAACGGCTCAGCCAGAGCGCCCGTCTGCTGCTGACGGAGCTCAGTGACACCACCATCCACGCCGCCATCGAGCAGTTTTTGCGGGCCAACAGGCCCAGCTGCCCGGTGTATTTGCGGCCGTTTGTTTACACCAGCGACCTGGGCATTGCCCCAAGGCTGCACAACATCGAGACCGACTTCCTGATCTACGGCCTGGAGTTGGGCGACTACCTCTCGCCGGAGGGGGTGAGCTGCCGCATCAGCTCCTGGACCCGCCAGGAGGACCGGTCGCTGCCGCTGCGCGGCAAGATCAGCGGCGCTTACATCACCAGCTCCCTGGCCAAGACCGAAGCGGTGAAGAGCGGCTTCGATGAGGCCCTGCTGCTGAACAGCCGCGGCAAGGTGAGTGAAGCCAGCGGCATGAACCTGTTCATCGTGCGCGACGGCGTGCTGATCACCCCTGGCGTCGACCAGGACATCCTGGAGGGCATCACCCGGGCCAGCGTGCTGGAGCTGGCCCAGGCCATGGGCATCCCCACCCTGGAGCGCCCGGTCGACAAGAGCGAGCTGTTTGTCGCCGATGAGGTGTTCCTGAGCGGCACCGCCGCCAAGGTCACGCCGGTGCGGCGTGTGGAAAGCACCGACTTGCGGCCCCAGCGTCCTGTGATGGATGCGATCCGCGAGCGGCTCACCGCGATCACAGAGGGGCGCGATCCCGCCTATGACCACTGGGTGACGCGCGTGCGCCTCGACGGTTGATGACCAGCAGCACCACCACCCAACGCATCGGTTTCCTCGAGCGGTTGCACAGCAAGGGGACCCCGGTTCTGGTGTTCGACGGGGCCACCGGCACCTCGCTCCAGCAGATGGACCTCAGCGCCGAGGATTTCGGCGGTGCGGCCCTGGAGGGCTGCAACGAAAACCTGGTGTTCACCCGCCCGGATGCAGTGCAGGCCGTGCACCGGCAGTTTCTTGAGGCCGGCTGCGATGTGATCGAGACCGACACCTTCGGGGCGGCCTCCACGGTGCTGGCGGAATACAACCTCGAGGACCAGGCGTTTGCCATCAACAAACGTGCCGCCGAACTGGCGCGTGAGGTGGCTGATGCCTACAGCACCCCTGAGAAGCCCCGCTTTGTGGCCGGCTCCATGGGGCCCACCACGAAGTTGCCCACCCTGGGGCACATCGGCTTTGACGAGCTGCGCGACGCCTTTGCGGAGCAAGCGGAGGGCTTGATAGCCGGCGACGTTGACCTGTTCATCGTGGAGACCTGCCAGGACGTGCTGCAGATCAAGGCGGCTCTGCAGGGCATTGAGCAGGCCTTCCAGCGCACCGGCCAGCGCCGGCCCCTGATGGTGAGCGTCACCATGGAAACCACCGGCACCATGTTGGTGGGTTCCGACATCGCCGCGGTGGTGGCGATCCTGGAGCCGTTCCCGATCGATGTGCTCGGCCTCAACTGCGCCACCGGCCCGGAGCAGATGAAAGAGCACGTGCGCTACCTCAGCGAGCACTGCCCGTTTGTGGTGAGCTGCATCCCCAACGCCGGCCTGCCCGAAAACATCGGTGGCGTTGCCCACTACCGGCTCACCCCCATCGAAATGAAGATGCAGCTGATGCACTTCGTGGAGGACCTGGGGGTGCAGGTGATCGGGGGGTGCTGCGGCACCACCCCCGCCCACATCGCTGCCCTGGCGGAGCTCGCCAAGGAGCTCACGCCGGCGCCGCGGCCGGTGCGGCGTGGCGAACAGGTTCGTCCAGCCCTGCACTACGAACCCGCCGCCAGCTCCATTTATGGGGTCACCCCCTACCACCAGGACAACTCCTTCCTGATCATTGGTGAGCGCCTCAACGCCAGTGGCAGCAAGAAGGTGCGTGAACTGCTGGCGGAGGAGGACTGGGACGGCCTGGTGGCCGTGGCCCGCGGCCAGGTGAAGGAGAACACCCACGTGCTCGACGTCAACGTCGACTATGTGGGGCGCGATGGCGAGCGCGACATGCGCGAGCTGGTGAGCCGTTTGGTGACGAACGTCAACCTGCCGTTGATGCTCGACTCCACGGAGTGGCAGAAGATGGAAGCCGGCCTCAAGGTGGCCGGCGGCAAGTGCATCCTCAACTCCACCAACTACGAAGACGGCGATGAGCGCTTTCTCAAGGTGTTGGAGTTAGCCAAGGCCTATGGCGCGGGTGTGGTGGTGGGCACCATCGATGAGGAGGGCATGGCCCGCACGGCGGAGCGCAAGTTCGCCATCGCCCAGCGGGCCTATCGCGACGCCCTCGAGTTCGGGATTCCTGCCCACGAGATTTTCTACGATCCACTTGCTCTGCCGATCTCCACCGG
>JBIKKZ010000122.1:0-5416 GCA_044360095.1 Vulcanococcus sp.
TGCAGCAGTTGTTTGATCTCAGCGACCCCCAGGCCTGATCGCTTCCCGCTGCGGAGCATGTTGGCGATACCAGGTGCTGTGCCGCCCGCGACACCCCCATTCGGGTGAATCTTGACCCTGCTGCAGCCACGCGCAGATCGGTTCCTTCAGTTTTCAGCCAATCTGCAGAATCCCGCCCGGGCAGGGCTTTCCATCGCTTACGGTGCCTGCGCACAGGGCACTAGGGAGTTGGTATGAAGCGCGTTCTGGCCATCATTCTCGGCGGCGGAGCCGGCACGCGCCTCTACCCCCTAACCAAGATGCGCGCCAAGCCCGCTGTGCCCCTGGCGGGTAAATACCGACTGATTGATATTCCGATCAGCAACTGCATCAATTCAGGCATCAACAAGATGTACGTGTTGACGCAGTTCAACAGTGCCTCGCTGAACCGTCACCTCACACAGAGCTACAACCTGTCCGCTGGCTTTGGTCAGGGGTTTGTGGAGGTGCTGGCGGCCCAGCAAACCCCCGAGAGCCCCAGTTGGTTTGAGGGCACGGCTGATGCCGTGCGCAAGTACCAGTGGCTCTTCCAGGAGTGGGACGTGGACCATTACCTGATCCTCTCCGGCGACCAGCTGTACCGGATGGACTACAGCGCTTTCGTGGAGCACCACATCAGCACCGGGGCTGATGTGAGCATCGGCGCCCTGCCCGTGGACGCGGCCCAGGCAGAAGGCTTTGGCCTGATGCACACCAATGACCATGGCCGCATCCAGGAGTTCCGGGAGAAGCCCAAGGGGGAAGCCCTCAAGGCCATGTGGGTGGACACCTCGCGCCTGGGACTCAGCGCCGATGAGGCCCTGAAACGGCCCTACCTGGCCTCGATGGGCATCTACGTGTTTAGCCGCGACACCCTGTTCGACCTGCTGGCCAAGAACCCAACGGCCACGGACTTCGGCAAGGAGCTGATCCCGGCATCGCTGCAACGGGGCGACCACCTGCAGAGCTACCTGTTCGACGACTACTGGGAGGACATCGGCACCATCGGCGCCTTCTACGAGGCCAACCTGGCGCTCACGGCCCAGCCCAACCCCGCCTTCTCCTTCTACGACGAGAAGTTCCCGATTTACACCCGGCCCCGCTACTTACCACCCACCAAGATGTTGGACAGCCAGGTCACCGAGTCGATCATCGGTGAGGGCTCCATGCTGAAGGCCTGCAGCATCCACCACTGCGTGCTCGGCGTGCGCTCCCGGGTGGAGGACGAGGTGGTGCTCCAGGACACCCTGGTGATGGGCAATGACTTCTTCGAATCCAGCGAGGAGCGGGCGGTGTTGCGGGAACGGGGCGGCACCCCCGTCGGCGTGGGGCGCGGCACCACGGTGAAGCGGGCCATCCTCGACAAAAACGTGCGCATCGGCCGCGACGTGACGATCGTGAACAAGGATCGGCTCGAGGAGGCGGATCGCCCGGAGCACGGCTTCTACATCCGCAACGGCATTGTGGTGGTGGTCAAGAACGCCACCATCCCCGACGGGATGGTGGTTTGAGCGGCGCTCCGCCAGCCTGATCGGTGCCGACCCGTTGACAGTTGCCAACGGGTTGGTGCAGCCGACCCACCAGCTCGCCACACTGCAGGCGTTCGTGCAGGCATCCAGCCATGGATAAGGCCCACTTCGGCCTGATCGGCCTTGGGGTCATGGGAGAAAACCTGGTGCTCAATGCTGAGCGCAACGGGTTCTCCAGCGTCGTCTACAACCGCACTTACGCCAAGACCGAGGAGTTCTTGGCGGGTCGCGGTGCCGGCAAGCGCATCATCGGTGCCACCTCCCTGGAGGATTTCATCGGCAAGCTGGAGCGCCCCCGCCGCATCTTGATGATGATCAAGGCGGGCGACCCGATCGACGCCATGATCGAGCAGATCTCACCGCTGCTGGAGGAGGGAGACCTGCTGATCGACGGCGGCAACTCGCTCTACACCGACACCGAGCGGCGGGTGGCCGAGCTCGAGAGCCGCAGCTTCGGCTACATCGGCATGGGCGTCTCCGGTGGAGCGAAGGGGGCGCTCGAGGGGCCGAGCATGATGCCCGGCGGCACCCGTGCCGCCTACGACGCCATCGAGTCACTGGTGTGCAAGATGGCTGCCCAGGTGGAGGACGGCCCCTGCGTTACCTACATCGGCCCCGGTGGTGCCGGCCACTTCGTCAAAACGGTGCACAACGGCATCGAATACGGCATCGAGCAGATCCTGGCCGAGGCCTACGACCTGATGAAGCGCTGCGCCGGCATGGATGGCGACGCCATGGCCGCCGTGTTGGGCCAGTGGAATGCCACCGAGGAGCTGTCGTCGTTTCTGGTGGAAATCACGGAAATATGCCTGCGCGCCAAGGACCCCGCCGACGGCTCCGACCTGGTGGAGAAAATCGTCGACGCCGCTGGCCAGAAGGGCACCGGCCTCTGGACCGTGGAGAGCGCCCTGCAGATGGGCGTGCCTGTGCCCACCATCTATGCCGCCCTCAACGCCCGGGTGCTCAGTTCGATGCGCCCCGAACGCCTGGCGGCCGATGGTCTGCTGCCGGCGCCCGCGCCGCAGGCGGTGGATCTCGGCAGCCTTGCCGATGCCATGGCTCCGCTGATGGATGCCTGTGTGCTGGCCTGCATCGCCAGCTACGCCCAGGGCATGGCGCTGCTGCAGGAGGCCTCCCGGCTGCATGACTACCGCTTGGATCTTTCGGCCATCGGCCAGATCTGGAAGGGGGGTTGCATCATCCGTGCCCGGTTGCTGCAACGCATTCAAAACGCCTACACGGCCAACGCTGAGCTGTCCAACCTGATGGTGGATCCCTGGTTTGTCGAGCAGATCCGCCGCCGGATGCCGGGGCTGCGCCAGGTGGTCACCGCGGCCGCCCAGGCCGGCGTGCCGGTGCCTTGCCTCAGCAGCTCCCTCGACTACATCGACAGCTACTTCACCGGCCGCCTTCCCCAGAACCTGGTGCAGGCCATGCGCGATTGCTTTGGATCGCACACCTATGAGCGCGTTGACCAGCCGGGCAGCTTCCACACAGAGTGGATGTGAGATGAGCGCCCCCACCACCTATCAGCTCGAGGTGGTCGATGACGCCTCCCAATTGGCGCGCCGTTGCTCTGAACAGGTTGCGGCGCTGATCGCCTTGGCCCTCGACCAACGGGATCGAGCCCACATCGCTCTCTCAGGCGGCAGCACCCCCGCGGCCGCCTACCGCCTGCTCAACCGTGAGCATCTGCCCTGGGCGCGGGTGGATGTGGTGTTGGGGGATGAGCGCTGGGTGCCCGCCAGTGACCCCGCCAGCAACGCCGGCATGCTCGCTGGCACCCTGCTCAACCCGGAGGGGCCCGGCGCCCAGGCCCGCTTCCATCCGGTGCCCACCGAGCTCGAGAGCCCCCAGGCCAGCGTCGAGGCCTTTGAACGGCATGTGCGTCAGCTTTGCCCCGGGGATCCGCCCTGCTTCGATGTGATGCTGCTGGGGCTGGGTGATGACGGCCACACCGCCTCCCTGTTCCCCGGCACCGCCGCCACCCAGGAGCGGATCAGGGCGGTCACCATCGGTGCCGGCAAAGGGTTGGAGCGCATCAGCCTTACGGCTCCGGTGCTCAGTGCCGCCCGGCAGGTGATTTTTCTGGTGAGTGGTGCCGCCAAGGCGGAGGCACTCCGGCGGTTGATCGATCCTCGAGAACCGGCGGAGCGCACACCTGCGAGGCTGGTGCAACCCCGAACCCCGGTGTTGGTGCTTGCCGACGCCGATGCCGCCAGGGGACTCTGATCCCCGCCCCGGATGCTGCCGGTTGTGCCCATGCTTGCGCCCCTGTTGATCGCCAGCGGCGATGGGTTTGCCGGCTGGCAAACCCTCAACGACACGATCATGGGGGGCCGCAGCCAGGGGCAGTGCTGGGTCAGCTCCGATGGCCTGGTGATGGAAGCCCAGGTGGAAGCCGAGGGCGGTGGCTTCGTGAGTTGCCGTTCCGCGGTCTATGCACCACCGCTCGACCTCTCACCCTTCGGTGCCCTCCAACTGGAGCTGGACGGCGATGGGCGCCGCTACAAGCTGGCCGTGGCCTGCCGGGATGGTGTGGCGGGCCTTACGGAGTTGATCCCCGGCGGCCTGCGTTGGGTGGCGGAGTTTTCCACCCAGGCCACGGGCACCTCGGTGGTCACCATCCCGTTCAGCCGGCTGACGCCCAGTGTGCGGGCCACCCCCGTGGGGCTACCCGTGCGCTTCGATGCGGCCGGCATCACCCGGCTGCAAATTCTGCATTCGAAGTTCGGCGACATTGGTGGACGCAACCCGGGTTTCCGCCCCGGTCCGTTGCGGCTGTTGGTGCGCTCGATTCGCGCGGTGCCTTGACCCAGCCCTGATGAACCCTGAGGCCGCCCTGCTGGAGCTGCTGGCCAAGGCGGCTGACCTCTGCCTCAAGCCCCTGCGCCATGCCGTGCTGGTCGCGGGTGCGGAGCCCATCAGCATCGGCGAGTGGAGCAATTGCTGCCTGCGGATCGAGGCCCGTGATGGCGACGGCAACCGCCTGCCCGAGCGCGATCTGGAATTGGAGATCTACCGCAGTGGCACTGAGCTCAACCTGATGCTCACCCAACTGGGAAATGCGCAGGCACCCCTCCTCTGGCATGGCAACCATGCGGTGTGGATGCAGGCCAGCAGCGGCGAGCGCTGTGGGCGCCCCGCCGAAGGCGCCCCCTTGGAGGCCTTCTGCCGGCGGGTGCGAGCCCTGCTCAGTCCACAGGATCCGTGACGGCCCCTTTGCTGCTGGAGCTCACCAGCCGTGCGTACTTGCCCAGCACCCCCGTGCGGTAACGGGGCTCCGGTGCCACCCAGGCCTGGCGCCGCTGGGCCAGGGTCGCGCCATCGACGTTGAGTTGAATCAGCAGGCGGTTGGCATCCACGGTGATGCTGTCGCCCTCCTGCACAAGGCCGATGGTGCCGCCCACTGCCGCCTCCGGCGCCACGTGGCCGATCACCAGGCCGAAGGAGCCACCCGAGAAGCGGCCGTCGGTGATCAACGCCACGGAATCCAGCAGGCCTTGCCCCACGATCGCCGCCGTGGGGCTGAGCATCTCGCGCATGCCAGGCCCGCCGACGGGGCCTTCGTTGCGCACCACCACCACGTCGCCGGGGTTGATCTGCTTGTCGAGGATCGCCGCCAGGCAGGTCTCCTCGCTCTCAAACACCCGCGCCGGGCCCGTGATCACGGGGTTCTTGACGCCGCTGATCTTGGCCACGGCGCCCTCCTCCGCCAGGTTTCCTTTGAGGATTGCCAGGTGGCCTTTCCCATAGAGCGGATTGCTGAGGGGGCGAATCACGTCCTGCCCAGCGGGGGGGTGCGAGGGCACATCCACCAACACCTCAGCCAGGGTCTTGCCCTCGATGGTGCGGCAATCGCCATGCAG
>JBIKKZ010000123.1:0-5415 GCA_044360095.1 Vulcanococcus sp.
CGTTCGGTTCCCCTTTGAGCGCCGCCCTCCCGCTTCCGCTGCAGCTGATCTGGCTGGTGCCGCTCTACGGCTTCAGCGGCATGCTGCTATCGCTGCCCTGGGCCACGGGCTGGATCAAGCGCAACGGCCCCCGGCCCGCCGCCTACCTCAACCTGCTGGTGACCCTGCTGGCCGTGGTGCACGGCAGCCTGGCGATCCGTGAGGTGGTGAGCCTGGGCCCGCAGCACCTCGAGTTCGCCTGGTTCCAGGCGGCCGACCTCAACCTGCGGCTGGGCTTCGACCTCTCGCTCACCAACCTGGCGGCGCTGGAGCTGGTGACCACCATGAGCCTGGTGTGCCAGGTGTTCGCCCTCGGCTACCTCGACAAGGAGTGGTCGCTGGCCCGCTTCTATGCCCTGGTGGGCTTCTTCGAGGGGGCCATGAGCGGCGTGGTGCTGAGCAGCAACCTGTTCATGAGCTATTTCCTGCTGGAGATGCTCACCCTCTCCACCTACCTGCTGGTGGGCTTCTGGTACGCCCAGCCGCTCGTGGTCACCGCCGCCCGCGATGCCTTCCTCACCAAACGGGTGGGGGATGTGCTGTTGCTGATGGGGGTGGTGGCCCTCTCCGCATGGGCCGGCTCGATGGAATTCAACGACCTCTACGCCTGGGCGGCCCGGGCCAAGGCGGAGCATCTGATCAGCCCCCTGGCGGGAACCCTGCTGGGGCTGGGCCTGATCGCCGGCCCCATGGGCAAGTGCGCCCAGTTCCCCATGCACCTGTGGCTGGATGAGGCGATGGAGGGGCCCAACCCCGCCTCGATCCTGCGCAACTCCGTGGTGGTGACCTGCGGTGCCATCGTGCTGCTCAAGCTGATGCCGGTGGTGGCCCTCTCCCCCCTGGCCACCACGGTGCTGCTGGTGGTGGGCTCGATCAGCGCCATCGGCGGCGGCCTGGTGGCGGTGGCGCAGGTCGACCTGAAGCGCGCCTTCAGCTACTCCACGACCTCCTACCTGGGGCTGGTGTTCATCACCATCGCCCTGCAGATGCCGGGCCTGGCGCTGCTGCTGCTGTTTGCCCATGGCCTGGCCCGGGCCCTGCAATTCATGGGGGTGGGCAGCGTGATCGCCACCACCAACTGCCAGGACCTCACCGAACTGGGGGGCCTGGGCACCCGCATGCCGGCCACCTCCCTGGCGTTTTTGGTGGGCAGCGCCGGGCTCGTCGGCCTGCTGCCACTGGGCTGCTTCTGGTGCTTCGGCCTGGTGATCGACAACCTGCGCCAACTGGCCCCCGGCTATGCCGCCCTGTTTCTGGTGACCAATGCGCTCACGGCGGTGAATGCCACCCGCGTCTACCGCTCGGTGTTTCTGGGGCCGGTGCTGCCCAAAACCAAACGCACCCCCGAGGTGAATTGGCTGATGGCCCTGCCGATGGTGAGCCTCACGGTGATCGTGGTGCTGCTGCCCTGGATCATGCAGCGCATCGACCCGGTGCCCGGCATCGCCTCCTTCCCCCTCCCGGTGGGCCTGGCGGTGGCCGCCAGCGGCCTGGCGGGGGTGGTGATCGGCGCCCTGCTGCCCCAGGACCAGTTCTGGTCGCGCTCGGCCCGGCCCACCCTGCGGGTGCTGCAGGACCTCCTGGCCTACGACTTCTACACCCCGGAGATCTACCGCCGCACGATCGTGACCCCGGTGGCGGGCCTGGCGCGCTTCACCCGCTGGTTTGACATCACCGTGGTGAAGGGCCTGGTGGATGGGGTGGGCCGCCTGTCGCTCACCACCGCCGACGGCCTCAAGCTCAGCGTCAGCGGCCAGCTGCAGAGCTATGTGCTCACCCTGATCGTGGCGATCGTTCTGCTGCTGGGCGGGCTGCAGGTGCTGCGGGGGGTGGGCTAAACCGATGTTGCTGTCGCTGCTGCTGCTAATCCCCTTCCTGGGGACCCTCACCCTGCTGCTCTGGCCGGGCAGCCCCAGCCCGGCGCGGCTGCGGCTGATCACCATCGCCATCCTGGTGCTGCAGCTGGGCGCCAGCCTGGCGGTGGCCATCGCCTTCGATCCGGCCCTGCCGGGGTTGCAGCTGCAGGAGCTGCACCGCTGGGTGCCGGGCATCGGCCTCGATTACGCCCTCGGCGTGGATGGGCTGTCGCTGCCGTTGGTGTTGATCAACAGCGGCCTCACCCTGGTGTCGGCGGTGATCACCCGCGACCTCGACAAGCGCCCGCGCATCTACTTCGCGATGCTGCTGTTGATCACCGGTGCGGTGAACGGCGCCTTCCTGGCCAACAACCTGCTGCTGTTTTTCCTCTTCTATGAGCTGGAGCTGATTCCGCTCTGGCTGCTGGTGTCGGTGTGGGGCGGCGTGAACCGCGCCTATGCGTCCACCAAGTTTCTGATCTTCACCGCCGTGTCGGGGATGCTGATCCTGGGGGCGTTCCTGGGGCTGGCCCTGCTCACCGGCAGCGTGGATTTCAGCCTCTCGCCGGTGCTCAGCGAGCGGCTGGCCATGGGCGGGCAGCTGTGGCTGCTGGGGGCCCTGTTGATCGGCTTCGGCATCAAGATCCCGCTGGTGCCGCTGCACAACTGGCTGCCCGATGCCCACACCCAGGCCTCCACGCCGGTGTCGGTGCTCCTGGCGGGGGTGCTGCTCAAGCTGGGCACCTATGGCATGTTGCGCTTCGGGCTGCAGCTGTTCCCGGAGGCCTGGGCCAAGCTGGCGCCGGCGTTGGCGATCTGGGCCGCCATCTCGGTGCTCTACGGCTCCCTGGCCGCCATCGCCCAAACCGACATGAAGCGCATGGTGGCCTACAGCTCCGTGGGCCACATGGGCTACGTGCTGCTAGCCGCCGCCGCCGACACCCCCGTGAGCCTGCTGGGGGCGGTGTTCCAAATGGTGAGCCACGGCCTGATTTCGGCGCTGCTGTTCCTGCTGGTGGGGATCGTGTACCGCAAAACCGGCACCCGCGATCTGGAGGTCCTGCGCGGCCTGCTCAACCCCGAGAAGGGGCTGCCATTCACCGGCACGCTGATGATCGTGGCCGTGATGGCCAGCGCCGGCCTGCCGGGCATGGCGGGCTTCATCTCCGAATTCATGGTGTTCCGCGGCAGCATCAACGTGTTCCCCCTGGCCACGCTGCTGTCGATGGTGGGCTCGGGCCTGACGGCGGTGTACTTCCTGCTGCTGGTGAACCGGGCCTTCTTCGGCCGCCTGGCGATCACGCCCCCCAGCGGCGATCCGGTGGAGGATGCTCGCCTCGATGTGCAGCTGGCGCCGGTGGCACCGCGGGAAACCTTCCCCGCCATCGCCCTGGCGGCGGGGGTGGTGCTGCTGGGGCTGGTGCCCAGCAGCCTGGGGCGCATCAGCGAGGTGGCCACCACCGCCCTGGCGGCGATCACGGCCGTGCCTGGGGGGGTGAGCTGAGATGCCGATCATCCCCGCCGAGCTGGTTCAATCCAACCTCTCCATCGAGCGCAACGAGGTGCAGCGGCGCCTGCTGGCCGGTGAAACCCTGCTGAGCGACACCCCCGACCACCTGCTGGAGGTGGTGGATGTGCTCCAGAGCTACGGCGAGGTGCTTGACGCCTACAGCATCAACCTCATCTACCAGGCAGAGCAGCAATTTCTCAATCCGCTGCCGATCTTCAAATACCTCGACGGCGACCTCAGCCCCGCCAAGATCTGGCGCCACCTCAACCACGACCGCATCAACTTCGAATACGCCGAGTACTGCCAGAAGGCGATGTTCTGGCACGCCACCGGCGGCATGGATGCCTACCTGGATTCCGACGCCTTCGCCGACAACTGCCGGCGGATCATCGCCGCCAAACGGCGCCGCGATCCGCTGCTGGCCCTGCTCAATCCGCTGTTCCCCGGCTTCCTGCCGGAGCTGATCCGCTCCGCGGCCACCACCCATGCCCTGGGGCAGTTCTGGCGGGTGATGAGCGATCTGTTCTTGGATCTGGCCGCCGCCGAAGCGGATGGGCGGGTCCGCAGCATCCCCGCGGTGGTTGAGTTCATCAAGGACGGCCTGGTGGCCGCCGCCGCCAACCCGATCACCTATGCCGTGGACATCGGCGGAGACCGCCTCTGGGTGTTGCCGCCGGAGGCGGGCCTCACCTTCCTGGTGGATGTGGCGGTGCCCTACGTGGAGGCGGTGTTCCTGCGGGGCATGCCGTTCCTGGGCACCGTGAGCTTCAACGCCCAGGCCCAGCAGATCTCCCCCGACCAGGCCCAGTTCACCTACGGGGCGCTCTACGCCGATCCGCTCCCCAGCATGGGGGCCGGCATCCCCCCCAGCCTGCTGATGCAGGACATGTACCGCCACCTGCCGGAGCGGCTGCACCAGTGGTATCGGGAGCGCACCCGCGGTGAGGGCGATGTGCGGGTGAAGATCTGCATGAGCTTCCAGAAGTCGATGTTCTGCGTCACCAACGCGGCCATCAACGGCACCATGCCCCACCCGCTCGGCAGCAGCAATCCAGCCGCCCAGGCCGCCAACACCGCCTACGCCAGCGCCTGGGCCCAGCGCCTGGGGATCGCCCGCACCGACTGCCTGGCCAGCTGAGGGCGCCGATCTAGGGTCAGCCCATGGAGCACCAGTGGAATCCGCGCCCCAAACCCGATCGGGTGGAGTGGCTCGAGCGGCGCGTTGAGTTTGAGGATTACGCCAGCAACCGGGCGTTTCTGGATCGCCTCAACGACTTCTGCGAGCAGCAGGGCCGCTACCCGGACATCAGCTTCGGGCGCACCTACGTGAACATCACCCTGCGGCCGGAAGGCGAAGGCGCCGCCATCGGCGAGGCTGACCACGCCTTTGCGGTGGCGATCGATGGACTCGTCTGATCACGCTCCCCAGCCGGACAACACCCCGGTGAACCTGGAGGCCGCCTTTGAAGGGGCCCAGGTGCATGAGGTGCTGGAGCAGCTGGATCAGGAACTGATCGGCCTGCGGCCGGTGAAAACCCGCATCCGCGAAATCGCCGCCCTGCTGGTGGTGGACCGGGCCCGCAAACAGGTGGGGCTGGCCACCACGGCCCCCAGCCTGCACATGTCGTTCACCGGCCGGCCCGGCACCGGCAAAACCACGGTGGCGGAGCGCATGTCGCAGATCCTGCACCGCCTGGGCTACGTGCGCAAAGGCCACGTGGTGACGGCCACCCGCGACGACCTGGTGGGCCAATACATCGGCCACACCGCACCGAAAACGCGGGAGATGCTCAAAAAGGCGATGGGCGGTGTGCTGTTCATCGATGAGGCCTACTACCTCTACCGCCCCGAAAACGAACGCGACTACGGCGCCGAAGCGATTGAAATCCTGCTGCAGGTGATGGAGAACAACCGCGATGATCTGGTGGTGATCTTCGCCGGCTACAAGGAGCGGATGGATGTGTTCTACCAGAGCAATCCGGGCCTCTCCTCAAGGGTTGCCAACCACAT
>JBIKKZ010000124.1:0-5394 GCA_044360095.1 Vulcanococcus sp.
GCACGTAATCCACCTGCTCCGGCGGCACGGTCTCAAAGTCCTGGCGGTAGCGCACAGGCACCAGATCGGCCTTGATGCGGCCATCGGCGTCGGTGGCCACGTCGCCGGGGGCCACGCGGCACTCGTCCTCCAGGTCGGCGGAGAGGTAAATGGGGTCGCCCTGCTTGAGCACCACCCCGTTCTCCACCTTCCAGAAGGGGGTCTCGATGAAGCCGTACTCGTTGACGCGGGCGTGGGTGGCCAGCGAACCGATCAGACCGGCGTTGGGGCCCTCCGGCGTTTCGATCGGGCAGATGCGGCCGTAGTGGGAGGGGTGGATGTCGCGCACGGCGAAACCGGCCCGCTCCCGGGTGAGGCCGCCGGGGCCGAGGGCGCTGATGCGGCGCTTGTGGGTGAGCTCCGCCAGGGGGTTGGTCTGATCCATGAACTGGCTCAGCTGGCTGGAGCCGAAGAACTCCTTGATGGCCGCCACCAGGGGCTTGGGGTTCACCAGCTGGGCCGGGGTGAGGCTCTCGGTCTCGCCGACCGTCATCCGTTCCTTGATGATCCGCTCGAGCCGGTTGAGGCCCACGCGCACCTGGTTCTGCAGCAGCTCACCCACGGAGCGCACGCGGCGGTTGCCCAGGTGGTCGATGTCATCGAGGGTGGCGCCGCCCACGTCGAGCTCGAGGTTGATCAGGTAATCGATCGTGCTCAGCACGTCCTCAGGGGTGAGGGTGCGGGTGGCGTCGGGGATGGTGAGACGCAGCTTCTTGTTGATCTTGTAGCGGCCGACCCGGCCCAGGTCGTAGCGCTTGGGATCAAAGAAACGGCTGTGCAGCAGGGTCTGGCCGCCGCTCACCGAGGGGGGCTCGCCGGGCCGCAGCTTCTTGTAGAGCTCGAGCAGGGCCTGGTCTTCCGAGGCGATGCCTTCGTCGTTGGCCGCTTCGATCGACTTCTGGTAGTACTCCGGGTGCCGCAGCTTGTCGAGCACGTCGTTGTCCGACAGGCCGATGGCCCGCATCAGCACGTGGGCGTTGATCTTGCGGGTTTTGTCGACCCGCACGTGCAGCAGGTCGTTCTTGTCGGTTTCAAACTTCAACCAGGCGCCCCGGTTGGGGATCAGGCTGGCGTTGAAGGTCTTGCGGCCGTTCTTGTCCTGCTCGTCCTTGAAATAGACACCCGGGGAGCGCACGATCTGGTTCACGATCACGCGCTCGGCGCCGTTGATGATGAACGTGCCGCGCTCGGTCATCAGGGGCAGTTCCCCGATGAACACCTCCTGCTCTTTGATTTCGCCGGTTTCCTTGTTGACCAGGCGGCAGGTGACGTACATCTGCGAGGCGAAGGTCGCGTCGCGTCGCTTGGCCTCTTCCACATCGTGGCGGGGGCGCTTCAGGCGGTACTCGCTGCCGATGAAGTGCAGCTCAAGCTTGCCGGTGTAGTCGGTGATCGGCGAGAAGCTCTCGAGCTCCTCGATCAGGCCTTTCTCCAGAAACCATTTGAAGCTCGCGCGCTGCACCTCCACCAAATCGGGGAGGTAGGTAGCGGTCTTGGCGACCTGAATCGCGCTGCTCATGCGGAGAACCTGCAGGAACGGGTTGGACGGGAAGGAAGGGCCTGGGGCCGTGGGTGATCTGGGGAAACGAGCGCAGACAACAGGGCCAGCCACCCCGCTCTGGGGACGGCTGGCCCTCCGGCATGCCTACTCAGCTCGCTTCAACCCCGCAGACAACCAACACGCGTACCGGAAAGACACAGCACCATGGACATGGGCAGGCGCACCAGGGAACCGGTGCGCGCTTTCGGGCTGCAACAAGCACGGAAAAACCAAGACTCGTTGCCAGGCCAATAGATCATCATACACTGTGAAGTCGCGGTCCGAACAGCGCACAGGCGTTGGCCGTGCTCCGCCGGGCCACCTCGGCCAGGGATTCCTGACGCAACTCCGCCACCCGCTGGGCCACGGCGGCCACGTAGGCCGGCTCGTTGCGCTTGCCCCGCCGCGGCACCGGCGCCAGGAAGGGGCAATCGGTTTCCACCAGGAAGCGGTCGGAGGGCACCCGCTGGGCGCAGGCGTGGGTGTCCTCCGCCTTGGGGAAGGTGACGTTGCCGCTGAAGCTGATGTACATCCCTAGTGCCAAGAAGGCCTCCATCTCCGCGGGCGTGCCGCTCCAGCAGTGCATCACGCCGCGGGGGCAGGCGCCGCGCTCCGCCCGCGCGCGCAGCTCCGCCAGCATCGGCTCGGCCGCATCGCGGCAGTGGATGATCACCGGCAGATCCAGTTCCACCGCCAGATCCAGCTGGGGCCGCAGCATCGCCAGCTGCTGGTCGAGGTTCTGGTCGCGGAACAGATCCAGCCCCAACTCCCCCACCGCAATCACACGCGGGTCGTCAAGGGCCGCCTGGCGCAGCAGCGCCGGCGTGTCGCTGTGCCAATGCTCTGTGTCGAGCGGGTGCACCCCCACGGAGTAACGCAGCTCGGGAAAACGATCGGCCAGGGCCCGGATCGCCGGGATCTCCGAGGGCTCCACACAGGCGTGGAGGAGGCGGCCGACGCCGGCATCCCGCCAGCGTTGGGCCACCTCCTCCAGATCATCGTCAAAATTGCGAAAGACGATGTGACAGTGGCTGTCGATCAGCGGAACCGCAAGGCTCTCGAGGGCGACGGCCGATGCCATGGGGGTGGGTTCAGCGCAACGGCCGAACCCTAGGGCGTTCAGGCCTTGGCGGCCGGCTCAACGGCGCTCTTCACGGCGGCGCTGAGGCGCGACTTTTGGTGGGCGCCGGTGTTGCGGTGCAGCACACCCACCTTGACGGCCTTGTCGATCTTGCTGAAGGCGGCGCTGAGGCTGGTCTGCACCGCATCCTTGGCGGCGCTGCCGGGGGCCTGGGCGTAGGCGGCGCAAGCGGTGAAGCAGCGCTTCATCAGGGTGCGAACCGCCGACTTGTAGCTGCGGTTCTGCAGGCGGTTGCGCTCGGCAATCTCGATGCGTTTCTTCGACGACTTGTTATTGGCCACAGGCGGTACGGCGCTGACTCGGCAAACGACGACTCTACCCCTTGGGCCTCCGATCTTCCAGGGACGGAGCTCTAGCGTGCTCCACACGTTGCAGCGCCGCGGTGACCGTTGCCCCCAGCCCCGAACTGACCCTGGAGCGGCTGACCGACCTGGAGCAGGCGGGCGCCCGGCTGGAGGCCATCGCCCATCGCACCGAAAGCGGCCAGAGCCGCGAGGCCGCCGGGCGGGTGGACGCGATCCTGGCCCAGGTGCAGCGCGACGGTGACGCGGCCCTGCTGGAGCTCACCGAGCGCTTCGATGGCGTGCGACCCGATCCGTTGCGGGTGCCGGCGGAGCAGCTGGAGGCCGCCTGGGACGCCACCCCCGCCGACCTCCAGAGGGCCCTGAAGCTGGCCCACCGGAGGATCGTTGATTTTCACCAGCGGCAGAAACCCACCGATCTGGCCATCAACGGCGTGCACGGCGAACGGCTGGGGCGCCGCTGGCGACCGGTGGAGCGGGCCGGCCTCTACGTGCCGGGGGGGCGCGCCAGCTACCCCAGCACCGTGCTGATGAACGCGGTGCCGGCCACGGTGGCCGGCGTGCAGCGGCTGGTGATGGTCACGCCCCCCGGCCCCGATGGCCGGGTGAACCAAACCGTGCTGGCGGCCGCCCACCTGGCGGGGGTCACCGAGCTCTATCGGGTGGGCGGCGCCCAGGCCATCGCCGCCCTCGCCTACGGCACCGAAACCATTCCGCGGGTCGACGTAATCAGCGGCCCCGGCAACCTCTACGTGACCCTGGCCAAAAAGGCCGTCTACGGCCGGGTGGCCATCGACTCCCTGGCGGGCCCCAGCGAGGTGCTGGTGATCGCCGACCACACGGCCGTGGCCGACCACGTGGCGGCCGACCTGCTGGCCCAGGCGGAGCACGACCCCCTGGCGGCGGCCATCCTGCTGACCACCAGCGCCGAGCTGGCGGAAGCGGTGCCGGCGGCCATCGCCGCCCAGCTGGAGGGGCATCCCCGGGCCGAGATCACCCGCCAGGCACTCAACGACTGGGGACTGATCGTGGTGTGCCCGGATCTGCTCAGCGCCGCCCAACTCAGCGACCGCTTTGCCCCGGAGCACCTGGAGCTGCAGGTGGAGCGCCCGGAGCCCTTGGCGGACACCATTCAGAACGCCGGCGCCATCTTCCTGGGGGCCTGGACGCCGGAGGCGGTGGGCGACTACCTGGCGGGCCCCAACCACACCCTGCCCACCTCAGGCACCGCCCGCTTTGCCGGGGCCCTGAGCGTGGAAACCTTCCTGCGCCACACCAGCCTGATCCAGTTCAACCGCCAGGCCCTGGAGGCCACCGGCCAGGCGGTGACCACCCTGGCGGACAGCGAAGGGCTGCACAGCCACGCCGAGTCGGTGCGGCGGCGGCTCCGCTAGGGGCGCCTCAACGCTTCACCAGATCGCGCACGCCGGCGACACCGACGGTGATTTCCCCCACCAGCACCTGGTCGGTGATGTTCACGAACAGGCCGTTCTCGAGCACCCCGGGCAGGTTGTTGATCTCCTTTTCGAGGGCCACCGGATCGGTGATGCCGCCGGCGAACTTCACATCCAGCACCAGGTTGCCCTGGTCGGTGACCACGGGGCCGGCCTTCTTCACCGCCATGCGCAGCTGGGCATCCCCCCCCATGGCCCGCAGCTGGCCCTGCACCTGACGCCAGGCCCCCGGCAGCACCTCCACCGGCAGCAGGAACCCGAGGTTGAGGGTGTCCACCAGCTTGGTGGAATCCACCACCACCACAAAGCGCTCGGCCCGCACCGCCACCAGCTTTTCCTGCACGTGGCAGGCGCCGCCGCCCTTGATCAGCTGGAAGGCGGGGTCCACCTCATCGGCGCCGTCGATGGCCAGATCTATGCGATCCACGGCGTTGAGGCTCTGCAGGGGGATGCCCAGCTCCGCCGCCAACACCTCCCCCTGGAAGGAGGTGGTGACACCCACGATGTCGGTGAGCTCACCGCTCTTGAGCTTGGCGCCGAGGGCCTGAATCATCAGGGCCGCCGTGGAGCCTGAGCCCAGGCCCACCACCATGCCGCTGCGGATCTGCTCGGTGGCGGCCGCCGCCACCGCCCGCTTCATCTGGTCCTGAAGATCCGCCATCACCACACCGCAACAGGGCCGTGACCGTAGCTCAGGCGTGGGGCAGGGCCTCCGGGCGGATCGAGAGCTGCAGCTGCTGATCGCCGCGCAGCACCGTGATCGCCAGGGCATCGCCCACCTGGGAGGCCTCCACCAGCCGCAGCAGGGCGGCCGGATCGGGCACCGCCTGCTCGGCCGCCGCCACCACCAGATCACCGCGGCGCAGGCCCGCCTTCTCCGCGGGGCTCTCGGGCAGCACCCGTTGCACCAGGGCGCCA
>JBIKKZ010000125.1:0-5360 GCA_044360095.1 Vulcanococcus sp.
GTTCGGCATCAACCACCACCGCTACAACCCGGAGCGCCACCGCCTGGTGACCGCCGCCTCCTGCACCACCAATTGCCTGGCCCCGGTGGTGCAGGTGGTGCACGGGCAGTTCGGCATTCGCCACGGCTCGATCACCACCCTGCACGACGTCACCAACACCCAGCTGGTGGTGGATGGCTTCAAGGGCGACCTGCGCCGCGCCCGCTCCTGCCTGCAGAGCCTGATCCCCACCACCACGGGATCCGCCAAGGCCATTGGCCTGATCTTCCCGGAGCTGCAGGGCAAGCTCAACGGCCACGCCGTGCGGGTGCCGCTGCTCAACGCCTCGCTCACCGATGCGGTGTTCGAACTGGAGCAGCCCACCACGGTGGAGGCCGTCAACGCCGCCTTCGAAGCGGCGGCACAGGGTTCGCTGCGGGGCATCCTCGGCTACGAAACGCGGCCGCTGGTGTCGGTCGACTACGTCAACGACAGCCGCAGCGCCATTGTCGACGCCCCCTCGACGATGGTGGTGAACGGCACCCAACTCAAGGTGTACGCCTGGTACGACAACGAATGGGGCTACAGCTCCCGCATGGCCGACCTGGCGTGCCATGTGGCCCTGATGGATGAGCGCTGAGGGCCGTCAACCCATGAAAGTCCTCTCCCCACGGCAGCAATACGGCGTTGTCACCGCCAACTACTGGGCCTTCACCCTCACCGACGGGGCCCTGCGCATGCTGGTGGTGTTCCACTTCCACCAACTCGGCTACAGCACCCTCGAGATCGCCTTTCTGTTTCTGTTTTATGAGTTCTTCGGCATCGTCACCAACCTGGCCGGTGGCTGGCTGGGGGCCAGGTTTGGCCTGAGGCTCACCCTCTGGGCGGGCACACTGCTGCAGGTGGCGGCGCTGCTGCTGCTGGTCCCCGTGGCCGACAGCTGGCCCAAGTGGCTCAGCGTGGCCTACGTGATGGGCGCCCAGGCCATCAGCGGCATCGCCAAGGACCTCAACAAGATGAGCGCCAAGAGCGCCATCAAGACCGTGGCCGGCGAAGGCCAATTGTTTGGTTGGGTGGCGATCCTCACCGGCTCCAAAAACGCGCTCAAGGGGGTGGGCTTCTTCCTCGGAGGCGTGCTGCTCACGGCCCTGGGCTTCAACCAGGCCGTGGCCGTGATGGCGGCGGGCCTGGGGCTCTCTTTCTTGGGCACGCTGATCCTGCCGGCCGACATCGGCCGCATGAAGCAAAAGCCCGCCTTCACGGCGCTGTTCTCCACCAGCGCCGGCATCAACACCCTGGCGCTGGCGCGATTCTTCCTGTTCGGTGCCCGCGATGTGTGGTTTGTGGTGGCCCTGCCGGTGTTTTTGGAGGCCACCTTGGGCTGGCGCTTCTGGGAAGTGGGAGGCTTCATGGGCCTCTGGGTGATCGGCTACGGCATCGTGCAGGGCGCCGCACCGGCCCTGCGGCGCGCCTGGGGGCAACAGCGCCCCCCCAACACCGCCGACCTCAGCTTCTGGACCGCACTGCTCACCGCCATTCCGGCCCTGATCGCCATCGGACTGTGGCGCCAGGTGGGCAACCCCGCGGTGGCGGTGGTGGGTGGGCTGGTGGCCTTCGCCGTGGTGTTCGCGATGAACTCCTCCATCCACAGCTACCTGGTGCTGGCCATCAGCGATGCCGAAGCGGTGAGCCTCAACGTGGGCTTCTACTACATGGCCAACGCCGCCGGCCGCCTGCTGGGCACCCTGCTCTCGGGCGCCCTGTTCCTGGTGGGGGGCCTGCCGCTCTGCCTCTGGGCCGCCAGCGCCTTGGTGGCCCTGGCCTGGCTCAGCACCCAGCGGCTCAAGACAGCTTGAACAGTTGGCGGATCTGGCCGCTCTTGGCCGGGCACAGCATCGGCGCGTAGTAACGCACCGCCGCCCGCTCCACCTGCTCGGGGCTGATGCCACGGAAATCGATGCCGGCCTGGGCGTATTGCTGGTCGAGCTGGCTGCTGAGCTGGCCGCCGTTGAAGCGGGTGCCGAAGCTGTTGCAGAGCAGCTGGGCGTAGAGGCGTGCCGCGCAGCCCGTGTTGCCGTAGCTGGCCACGCAGCCCGCCAGGTCGGCCTCCGCGGCGGACACCGTTGGTGCAGGCTCCAGGGGCGGCGGCGGCGGCACCGGGGGCGGCAGCTGCGCCCGGGCCCGGCCCGCCCCCGGGGGCGGCAGCAGCAGCCCAGCCCCCAACACCAACGGCAACAGCCGGCCCCGGAGCGCCGCCCTCACCGATACACCTCCGGACGGCAGTCGCGGTGGCGGGCCACCGCCTCCGGCCGCAGGGAGGGCACCGGCGCCGCATCGAGAAGCTCGGGGCTCACCGCCCGCAGCTCCGCCGCGGAAACCGCCAGCCGTTGCTCGGCCTCCTGCAGCCGTTGCCGCTGCCCCGCCCGCCAGGTGGCCCGGCGCCCCTGCTCACGCTCCTGCCAGGCCGCCAAGGCCTGGTCGTATTGCTCCTGCTCGCTCTGCTGGTCGTAGATGGTGAGCCGGCTCTGCTCCTGGGGGTCGAGGGGGCGGGGGCCAGGAGCCGGGCGGTAGCGCTCGCCCTGCAGCGCCAGCAGGGCCTGGCGATCGGCCGTGAAGCGCTCCAGCCGCTGGGGCAGCACCGCTTGGTGGCGGCGGCAGCTGTCGAGGGCCCGCTGCCGCTCCTGGGCCTGGCGCCGCTCCAGCTCCGAGGGGCCCCGGCGGCAGCCCAGCTGCGCCCCAGCCACCAGGGCCACCACCACCAGGGCGGCCATCAACCGGCGTGGACGCATCACGGGGCGAAGGGGCAAACCCATGTTGGCAGGTGGCTCCGCGGGGTTGGCCGGGGGCGGCAGGTCAACAATCGCGTGCAAGCCGTGCTGAAGGGCATGCGCTGCGGCATGGTGCAGATCTGAGCCCGCCCGCCCCGCTGATGTTGCGTGTGAGTTTGGCCGCCATCACCCTGGCCGCCATGCCCCTGGCCGCCCCTGTTCTGGTCGCCCCGCTGCTGGGTGCAGCGGCCATGGCCCAGCCCGCCCCGGGCAACACCGCCTGCCCCAAGCCCCAGCCCGGACGCTTCGCCGTGATGGGCACCGGCAGCCGCGGCAGCGGCGCAACGGCCACCCCCACCGCCCACCTGCTGGAGGAGCGCTGGCTGCCCGATGGCCGCGTGCTCGGCACCGCCGCGGAGCGCCAGGGCCGCAGCGAGCGCAGCGGCAGCTACAGCGGCTCGGTGAGCGTGAACGCCAGTTGCGTGGTGGAACTGGAGCGGCGCCTGCCCTGGGGGGTGGAGCGCACCGAAGTGGTGGTGGATGGCCGCGGCCGGCCGCTCTACAGCATCAGCCGCAGCCCCGGTGCGGTGATCACCAGCCGCTGGATGCCCATGGGCCGGGGCAGCTGCAGCGCTGAGCAGCTCGATGGCCTGGTGCTCAGCCAGCAGGCGGGCCTCAGCTGGCAGGGCAAGGCCTGGGTGCCCAATGCGGTGGTGCAGCGGGAGCAATGGCGCAGCGGCAGCGTGGAGGGGATCGCCCTGATGAGCACCAACGGCATGGGGGAGACCGTGCGCTACAGCGGCACCCTCAAACTCGCCCCATCCAGCTGCTGGGGTGAGCTGCAGGAGCGCGATTCCCAAGGCACCAGCTACCGCTACAAGGCCCTGGTGGTGAATGGCCACAAACGCAGCGGCGCCCGCGGCTACTTCTACCTGCAGCGCGACCCGGACGACCTCACCGTGGGCTGGCTGGTGCGGGACTGAGCGGGGGACTGAGCACCCGCCCGATCACCGCCGCCAGGGGGAAGCCCGCCGCCCGCACCGCCGCCAGGGCCGCCTCGGCCGCCGCCGCCGGCAGGGCCGCCAGCAGCGGCCCGCAGGTTTGCGGATCGATCAGCAGCTGCTGGCGCGCGGCGTCCAGCGAGGGCCGCAGCCGCAGCGGCCCCGCCGGAGCCAGCAACGCCAGAGCTCGGGCGTTGGCGGGGGCCAGGCTGCTGGCTAGGCCCCGCTCCAGCAACTCCAAGGCCCCGGCCATCGCCGGCACCGCGTCGGCATCCAGCTCCAGGGCCTGACCCGGCGCCAGCATCTCCCCCAGGTGGCCCAGCAGGCCAAAGCCGGTGACATCCGTGCAGGCCAGGCATCCATGCCGGGCCAACAGCGGAACCAACGGCGCCTGGCAACCCTGCATCTGCTCCAGGGCGGCGTCGATCCAGGTGGCATCGGCGAGGCCCATCTGGGCCGCGGCAAACAGCACACCGCTGCCGATCGGGCGGCTCAGCAGCAGCACGGCTCCCTCCGGGAGCGGACCCTTGCCCCAATGGCGGCCGGCCGGCGCCATGCCATTGACACTCAGGCTGAGGCCCAGGCCACCCCCATCGCGCCCCTCCAGGCTGTGGCCCCCGAGCAGGGTGGCAGCGAGGGGATCGAGCACCGAACGCACCCCCGCCAGGCTCTGCAGCAGCCACTCCTCCTGCAGCGGCGCTGAGGCCTGCGGCAGCGTGACCACCGCCTGCAGGCTGTGCACCGCGGCGCCACTGGCCCAGAGATCGCTGCAGGCGTGCAGGGTGGTGAGGCGGCCGTTGAGCCAGGGGTCGGCCACCAGGGCCGGGAAGCCATCCACGCTCTGCAGCAGCAGCGCCCCATCGGGCAGATCCAGCACGGCGGCGGCATCCTGCGGGGCCGGCGCCGCCGCCGTGCCCGCTAGGCGCCGCAGCGCCGCCTCCAGGGGCTGGGCCGGCAGCTTGGCGGCGCAGCCGCGGCAGGCCATCGGCGCCGGCGGCCCGGCCGGCGCAGGCCGCCGGCGGGCCCGCGCCGGGGAGGGAAACATGGCCATGAAACGCCGATCAAGGTGCAGCTTCCAGCGCCAGATCCAGCGGCTGGGCCCCAGGCAGAGGGGGCCGTAGAGCGCCAGGGCCCGGGGGCGGCCGTCGGCGCCGCTGCCCCCATCCCCCAGCAGCTGCAACGCCCAGCGTTGGGGGCGCCAGGGGCGCAGCCGGCGGCCGCCCCCCTGCAGCTGCCGCCGCAGGTTGATCGCCAGCAGCGGTGCGGCCCGCACCGCCCACACCCCCGAGGCGGGCCTGGGGGCGGCGGCCACCAGGGCGCAATCACCGCTGGCGAACAGTTGGGGATGGCCCTTCACCCGCAGGGTGGGCTCACACAGCACGCGGCCCGTGGCCCCATCCACCGGCAGGCCGCTGGCCGCCAGCCAGGGGGGCGCCACGCTGCCGGTGCAGGCCAGATCGGAGACAGCCCCAGGGGGCACCGCCCGCTCCACGGCGATGCCGCGCCGGGCCAACAGCGCCTCGGCCCGGCGGGCGGCCAGGGGCGATCCCAACTGCAACCCGCGGCTGCGCAGCAGCAGCCGCGTCTCCAGCCCCCGGGCCCGCAGGGCCAG
>JBIKKZ010000126.1:0-5336 GCA_044360095.1 Vulcanococcus sp.
GGCCCACTCGGCTTCGGTGACCTCCCGCACGTTGCGGTCCACCAGCTTCATCTCCCAGTGCTGGGGCAGCAGGGCGGCCACCGTGACCATGCCCAACGGCGGCAGCAGCACCTTGCGGTTCACCAGCTCGAGGATCTTCTCGTAACTCCAGAAGGTCTTCGGGAATTCGGGATAGACCAACAGGGTGCGCATGCCGTGCTCGGAGTGACCCTTTTGTTGCCTGCACCCTAGGAGCAGCACCGGGCTGTGGTGGCTCTGCTGTAATGGCTCGGACACCTGCACAACACCAAGCCGCCATGGGCCCTGTGATCTATCTCGCGCTGGTTGGTGGCGGCCTGGTGGCTGCGGCGGCCATCTCCTTCGTGCTGCGCGGCATCAAGCTGATCTGATCGGCCCCAATGGACGAGCCTCAGCTGAGGCGGGCATTGCCCAGGCGCATCGCCCGCCGCAGCCAGAGCTCTGCAAGCCCCAACAGGGCCCCCAGGCCCCCCAGCAGCGCCAGGGTGCCCCAGAGGCCTCCGGGGATCACGCCGATCAGGCCGGCGGCCGCCAAGCCGCTGAGGCCGCCTCCCCCCAGAAAGGCGATCTGCCCCAGGCCCGCCATCCGCCCCCGCAACACCTGCGGAGCATGCACCTGGATGATCAAGTTGGTGCCCGCCAGCAAACAGGCGGTGCCAGCCCCGATCAGAAAGGCCATCGCCAGGCCCCAGGCCTGGACCCCATGCAGGCTGAGCCCCAGCTGGGCCAGGCCAGTGATCAGCGTGCAGCCCCCCAGCAGCAGCCCGGGCCGGCGGCCGAAGGCCTCCGCCCGGCGCTGCAGCAGCACGCCGCCGCTGATGCTGCCGGCGGCGATCACGCTGGTGAAGATCCCTAGGGCCAGCGGGCTGGGGCCCAGCAGCTCAAAGGCCAGCAGGGGCGCGAGGCCCGGGTGGAAAAAGCCCACCAGGCAGGCCACACCGGTGAACAGCAGCACATGCCGCAGGGGTGCACCGCAACCTCGCCAGGCGGCCCCCAGGCTGGCGGCCTCGCCCGCTTGGCTGCGGCGTTCCCGCTCCCGCGCCGGAGCCATGCACCACACCAGGGTGGCGATGGGCAGCAGGTAGGTGGCGGCATCCAGGCTGAGGGCCAGGGTGGGGCCCGTGGCGGCCAGCAGCAGCCCGCCGATCGGCGGGCCCACCAACTTGCCCACGTTGAAGATCACCGAAAAACTGGCCAGGTAGGGGCCCAGCTGCTCCGCCTCCTCCACCAGCAGGGCCACGTATTTGTTGCGGGCCGTGAGCTCGTAGGTGCTCGCCACCCCCACGCCGAGGGTGCTCAGCAGCAGCAGCAGATCCTGTTGGCGGCCTTGGCTGAGCGGGATGGCGAGGGCCCCCAGGACGGCGGCGGCGAACAGGGCCCACTGGGCCCGGATCAACACACGCTCGCTGCCGATGCGGTCGGTGAGCACGCCGGCGGGGCCGCTCACCACCAGGGTGGGCAGGGTCAGCAGGGCGAAGTTGAGCGCCAGCAGCAGCGGGTCGCCGGCGCCCTCCATCAGCAACCAGCCCTTGGCGGTGAGCCCTGCGAACGACCCGGCGGTGCTCAGGCCGGAGGCCAGCAGAAAGGTGGTGCGCTGGTGGCGGGTGAGTTGGCTGCGGAGCCGCCTGAGGGCTTGGCGTGGTGCTGCAACGGTGCGAACGATGCGGTTCAAACCCCGCTCCGGCGGGCGGCGAGCGCGTCGCCCACCATCGCCTTCGCCCCCACCACCTCACCGATTAGGTCGTAGGTGTCAGCGGCGGTGATGCGCACCGGCACCAGGGTGCCGGGGGCGGCGCTGAGCCCGCCTTCGCCGGGCATCACCCGCACCTCGCCATCCACCTCGGGCGCAAAGCGGGAGCAACGGCCGATCATCTCGCCGGTGCTGGGGTTCTCCTGCTCGATCAGCACGTCCACAATTCGGCCCACCCAGGCGGCATTGCGTTCGGCGGCGATCGGTTGCTGCAGGGCCATCAGACGGTCTTTGCGTTGTTGCGCCACCTCCGGTGGCACCGGGTTCGGCAGCTCGGCGGCGGGGGTGCCCTCCTCCGGCGAGAAGGTGAACACGCCCACGTGGTCGAAGCGCTGCTCGGCCACGAAATCCAGCAGGTGCTGGAAGTGCTCTTCGGTTTCCCCGGGGAAGCCCACGATGAAGGTGGTGCGCAGCACCGCATCGGGCAGTTGCTCGCGGATGCGGGCCAGCACCCCGCCGGTGACATCCGCCTGCCAGGGGCGGTTCATGGCCTTGAGCACCTCGGGGTGGCTGTGCTGCAGGGGCAGATCCAAGTAGGGCAGCACATTGGGCACCTCCCGGTAGGCCGCCAGCACCTCGGCTGTGAGGCCGGTGGGGTAGGCGTAATGCACCCGGATCCAGGGGATCTCCACCTCCCCCAGGGCCCGCAGCAATTCCGCCAGCTGGGGCTTGCCGGCCAGGTCGAGGCCGTAGTTGGTGGTGATCTGGCTGATCAGCACCAGCTCCTGCACCCCCTGGGCCGCAAGCTGCCGGGCCTCGGCCACGATGCTCTCGATGGGGCGGGACCGTTGGTCGCCGCGCAGGTGGGGAATGATGCAGAAGGCGCAGCGGTAGTCGCAGCCCTCAGCCACCTTCAGGTAGGCCACCGCCTCACTGGTGGTGCGGTAGCGGGGCAGGTGCTCATCCCCCACAAAGGTGGGGTTGGCGCTCACCTGGTGCACCCGCTCGCCGGCCTCCACCCGCTCGAGCACGCTCACGATGTGCTGGTAGTCGCCGGTGCCCACGATCGCCTTGGCCTCCGGCAGGCTCTCCAGCAATTCCTCCTGGAAATGCTGGGCCAGGCAGCCGGCGATGATCAGTTCCTTGCCCTGCTCCGCCAACTCCACCAGGGTGCGCACCGATTCCTCACGCGCCTCCTGGATGAAGCTGCAGGTGTTGACCACCACCACCGTGGCGTCGTTCTCGTCGGCGCTGACGCCATAGCCGGCCTGGGCCAGCAGCCCCAGCATGTGCTCCGTGTCCACCCGGTTTTTCTCGCAGCCCAGGTGGGCGAAGGCCACGGTTTTGCGGGGGGCTGGCACGGCGCTGGGGTTGCTCATCGGCGGTCGCTGATCGGGCCGCGGCGCACCGCGTGCGGGCCAATCCCCAACCCTACCCAGGGGGCCGGAGCGTTTCTGAGCGGCGCGGGCGGGGCCGGGACGGGGCTGACAGAATCACCCCAGCTTCCGCACCGTTGTGACCTCCTCCCGCCTCAGCGAGCGCCTCGCCGGCCAGCGCCGCCGCGGGGATGGCGGCCAGCGCTGGGTGCGGGTGGTGATGGCCGTGTTGGCCACCGTTGGCGTGATCGACACCGGCTCGATCACCCTCAAGGCCTGGGGGCTGCTGGGCTCCCTGAGCTGCACCAGCCAGGGTTTGTTTGGCTGCAACGGCTGCGAGAAGGTGCTCTCCAGCGCCTGGGGCAGCCTGCTGGGCCAGCCCCTGGCGCTGTTTGGCTTCCTGGCCTACGCCACCGTGCTGCTGCTGGCGGTGGTGCCGCTGGTGTTGCAGGGGGAGGCCCGCCAGGTGCTGGCCCAACGGAGCTGGTGGGGGCTGTTTCTGGCGAGCACGGGCATGGCGGTGTTCAGCGCCGTGTTGGTGGGGGTGATGGCCTTCGGCATCCGCGACTGCTGCCCCTTCTGCATTCTCTCGGCGGCCCTGAGCATCGGCCTGTTGCTGCTCAGCCTGATCGGCGGTGATTGGGATGACCGCGGCCAGCTGCTGTTCCGCGGTGTGATCACCGCCCTGTTGGTGGCTGTGCTGGGCCTGGGCTGGGCCGCCTCCGTGGGCCAGCCCAGCGTGGAGACCGGCAAGGGGGTGGCCCCACCGGTGCGGGCCGAGAGCAACGCCGCCACCATCGCTCTAGCGGAGCACCTCACCGCCTCCGGCGCACGCCTCTACACCGCCTACTGGTGCCCCCACTGCCATGAGCAGAAGGAGCTGTTTGGCCGCCAGGCGGCCGAGAAGCTCACGGTGATCGAATGCGCCCCCGACGGCCGCAACAGCCAGAAGGAGCTCTGCGACGCCAAGAAAAGTGAGGGCTACCCCACCTGGGAGATCAACGGCCAGCTGGATTCCGGGGTGAAGCCCCTGGCCAAGTTGGCGTCCGCCAGCGGCTACTCCGGCCCGGCCACCGGTTCAGTGCCGGTGCCCTGATCGCGCCGCTGCAGCGTGTGGCGCCGCCAGAACGGCTGCGGCGCCGGGGCATCGAGGCGGTAGTGGCCGCCGCGGCTCTCCTGGCGAAACAGCGCCGCCTCCAGCAGCAGCTCGCTCACCAGCAGACGTTGCTGCAGGTCGTGGGCCTGGCGCAGCCAGGCGCTGGCATCGGCCTCGAGCGCTAGCACCACCCCGGGGCGGTGCTGCGCCGCTCGGCATAGCAGCTCCTGCCGCTCCAGCGCCGAGCGTTGGCGCCGGCAGTGCTGCAGCCCCCGGCCCAGCTCGCCGTTGCGGCGTTCCACACCGGCCACCTGCCAGCACAGCTGCCGCAGCGCGGCCCCAGCCCCCTGCAGGCCCTCCAGGCTGTGGGGGCCGGCCGGGGGGGGCGCTCCGAGGGCCGCGGCATCGTTCTGCGGGCCGTTGTCTGGGGGGGAGGGCTCCGCTGGCAGGGCGATGTGGCGCAGTTGGCGCGCAAACACCAGGCACTCCATCAGCGAGTTGCTGGCCAGGCGGTTGGCCCCATGCACGCCGGTGCTAGCCACCTCCCCCACCGCATAGAGCCCCGGCACCGTGGTGGCGGCGAAGGCGTCGGTGCGCACGCCCCCCATGCAGTAGTGGGCCGCCGGCGCCACCGGGATCGGGGCGCCGATGGGGTCGAGCCCCAGATCCCGGCAACGCCCGAGGATCGTGGGGAATTGGCGCTCCAGCCGTTCGCGCCCCACGGGCCGCAGGTCGAGCCACAGGTGGGGCTGCTGCTGCTCCCGCATGCACTGCACCAGGGCACGGCTCACCGCGTCCCGGGGGGCCAGATCAGCCCCTTTGAGGTGGCCCACGGGGCTGCGGCCCTGGGCATCGAGCAGCCGTGCCCCCTCGCCGCGCACGGCTTCTGAAATCAGGAAGTGGGGGGCCCCCGGCAGCATCAGGGCCGTGGGGTGAAATTGCACGAATTCGAGGTCGCGGATGGCGGCCCCGGCCCGCCAGGCCATGGCGATGCCATCGCCGCTGGCCTGGGAGGGGTTGGTGGTGTTGGCAAACAGGTGGCCGCCGCCCCCGGTGGCCAGCACCACCGCCCGGGCCGCCAGCCAGCGCAAGGCGCCGTTGTGCAGCACCTGCAGGCCGCGGCAGCGGCCCCCATCCATCCACAGCTGCAGGGCCA
>JBIKKZ010000128.1:0-5288 GCA_044360095.1 Vulcanococcus sp.
TAGGCGTCGAGCTGGCCGGTGAAGCTGAACAGCAGACAACCGTCCTGCTGCTCGAAGCCACCGCGCAAGGACACGGTCAATCGCTGCAGATCCGTGATGGCTCCTGACCTCGGACGACACAGGCGACCGCAGTGTAGAGAGAGTTTTCCGAACGGACAGGCCCGCAACAATCCCTTCAGATCGGCGGCTCAAACGGCAGGTGGCGGGGGGCGGGGCCTGAAGCCTCAGGCGCGGCGCTCGGCCATCAGCGCGGCGAAGCGACCGAAGTGGTGGTCGGCGTCGTGGGGGCCGGGGCTGGCCTCCGGGTGGTACTGCACCCCGAACACCGGCTTGAGGCGATGGGCCAGGGCCGCCACGGTGCGGTCGTTGAGGTTGAGGTGGGTCACCGCCACGGCACCTGGATCGAGGGAATCGGCATCGAGGGCGAAGCCGTGGTTCTGGCTGGTGATCTCCACGCTGCCGGGGCTGCCGCAGGGGTGGTTGAGGCCGCGGTGGCCGTAGCCGAGCTTGTAGGTGCGCCCCCCCAGGGCCAGGCCCAGGATCTGGTGCCCCAGGCAGATGCCGAACACCGGCAGATCGGCCTGCCGCAGCAGCCCCTCGGCCAGCGCGATGCCACCGGTGACCGCCGCCGGGTCGCCGGGCCCGTTGGAGAGGAAGACCCCCTCGGGCCGGTGATCCAACACCTGCTCCAGCCCGGCGGAGGCGGGCAGCACGGTGACGCTGCAGCCATGGGCCGCCAGGCGCTCCAGGATGGCGCGCTTGATGCCGAAATCGATGGCCACCACGCGGTAAGGGCGCTCCGGTGAGCCCTGGAGGCGTTGGTCAAAGCTGGCGGGGCAGACGCGATCCCACTGGTAGGGAGAGGCGGTGGTCACCTGCTCCGCCAGGTTGAGGCCCGCCATCGAGGGGGCCGAGCGCACCTGCTCCAACAACTGCTGCGGGGAGCTGCCATCGCTGCTGATGGCGCCGTTGATGGCCCCGCCCTCGCGCAGGTGGCGCACCAGGGCGCGGGTGTCGAGGCCGGCGATGCCCACCACGTTGTGCCGCAGCAGCCAAGCCTCGAGGCTCTGCTCGGCACGCCAGTTGCTGTGGGCCGGCACCAACTGGCGGGCGATCACGCCACGCACGTGGGGCACATCGGCCTCCTGGTCGGCCCCATTAACGCCGGTGTTGCCCAGCTCCGGGTAGGTGAACGTCACCAACTGCCCGGCGTAGCTCGGGTCGGTCATCACCTCCTGGTAACCGGTCATGCCGGTGTTGAACACCACCTCGCCCACCGCCGTGCCCCGGGCGCCGAAGGCGTCTCCACGCAGCACCAGGCCATCGGCCAGCACCAGCAGCGCGGGGTGGGGGGCGTGTTCGCTCATGGGCCCATCATCCCCTGCAGGGGTTCAGGCCAGGGCGGTGCGCAGGGCCTCGAGCCGCCGCCACGGGGCACCGCTGGCCATGGCTGCCAGGGCCTGGGGCACCGCCTCGGCCACGGTGGCCGCATGGCCCGCCGCCCACAGCACCAGGGCGGCGTTGAGGGCCACCACATCCCGCTGAGGGGCCGTGCCCTCGCCCCTGAGCACCGCCTCGAGGATGCGGCGGTTGGTGTCAGCGTCGCCGCCGGCCAGGGTGTCCATGCCCGCAGGGGTCAACCCCAGGCTGGTAGGTTCGAGCGTGTCGGCGCTGACCTGCCCAGCCTGCACAAGCCGCAGGGCACTGGGGCCGGAGAGGGAGGCCTCATCCAGGCCGCCATGGCCATGGACCACCACGGCCCGCTCCACACCGAGCCGGGCCAGGGCATCGGCCATTGGATCCAGCAGCTCCGGGGCACCCACCCCGAGCACCTGAAAATCGGGCCGCAGCGGATTCACCAGTGGCCCGAGCAGGTTGAACACGGTGCGCACCCCCAGGGCACGCCGCAGCGGGGCGAGGCCCACCAGGGCCGGATGCCAGCCGGGGGCAAACAAAAAGGTGACGCCCGCCGCCGGCAGGGCATCCAACACCGTTTGGGCCGGGGCGGAGAGGTTGAGGCCGGCCGCCTCAAGCACATCGGCGGAGCCCACTTTGCCGCTGGCGCTGCGGTTGCCGTGCTTGGCCACGTGGGCACCACAGGCGGCCGCCACGAAGGCCACTGCGGTGGAGATGTTGAAGGTGTTGGCCCCGTCGCCGCCCGTGCCGCAGGTGTCCACCAGGGGCAAATCCGGACGGTGGCCGGGCAGGGGGCAGGCCTGGCGCAGCACCTGGGCCAGGGCCGCCAGCTCCTCACCGTTCACCCCCTTGGCCCGCAGGGCCGCCAGCAGTGCGCCGGTCTGCACCGGCTGCAGCTGCTCCTCCAGCCAGGCCTGCATCAGCGCCGTGGCCTGCGGGGCCGTGAGCGAATGCCCCTGCAGCAGCTGCTCCAGCAGGGCCGACCAGGATTGGGGTTCAGGAGCCATGGGTGAAAGGTCAGACAACAACGGTGGGTGCTGAGGCTGTGGCGGGGTCAGGGGCTGTCCTGGTCGGCGGTGTCGAAACCGGAGCCCACCGCCTGCTCCTCGGCCCGCACCCCCGGCCGGTAGCCCGCCTCCCAGATGGCCCGGCAGCGGCTGTTGAGCTGCTCACGGCTGAGGCCCCACAGGCGCAAGGTTTTGGCCAGGTCGTCCTGCAGGTCGTGGGCGCCGGGAAAGCCGGCGTATCGCATCAGCAGCCGCCCCAGGTCCACCAGCTGGGCCTCGGCGGGGGTTTCGGTGGCCAGCAGCTGGTCCACCAGCTCCCGGTCGGTGGCGTAGAGCGGGTGCGACTGCGGCTGCTGCTCGTCCATGGGCCGTCGGGTTCGGCTCCCTAGGTTGGCAGCACTTGCTGAGCTCCATGGCGGCGATCCGTTTCGGCCTGATCGGGCGCTACCTGCGCCCCCATCGCCGCACGGTGCTGCTGGGCATGGCGGCGCTGGTGGTGGTGAACCTGCTGAGCGTGTCGATCCCGCTGCTGGTGCGCGGGGTGATCGACGACCTGCAGGACGGCTTCAGCGTGGCCGATGTGCTGCGCCAGGCCCTGCTGATCATCGGCCTGGCCACGGTGATGGGGGCCGTGCGGCTGTGGTCGCGGATGCTGGTGTTCGGCGTGGGCCGCCAGGTGGAGGCGGAGCTCAAGCAGCGGATCTTCGACCACATGCTCCGCCAGGAGCCGGGTTGGGTGCAGACCACCGGCAGCGGTGAGGTGATCAGCCGGGCCACCAGCGATGTGGAAAACGTGCGGCGGCTGCTGGGGTTCGCCGTGCTCAGCCTCACCAACACCGCCCTGGCCTATGCCCTCACCCTGCCGGCGATGCTGGCGATCGACCCCTGGCTGAGCCTGGCGGCGGTGGGGCTTTATCCGCTGATGCTCGTGATCGTGCGCCTGTTCGGCGGCCGCATGATGCAGCAGCAGCGGCGCCAGCAGGAGGCCCTGGCCCAGCTCAGCGACCTGATCCAGGAGGACCTCTCCGGCATCAGCGCCATCAAGATCTACGGCCAGGAAACCACCGAGCGGCAGGCCTTCGCCGCCCGGAACCGCCGCTACCGCGACGACGCCCTGCAGCTGGCCCGCACCCGCAGCACCCTGTTTCCGCTGCTGGAGGGCATCAGCTCGGTGAGCCTGCTGCTGCTGCTGGCCCTGGGCAGCGGCCAACTGGCCAGCGGCCGGCTGTCGATCGGCGATCTGGTGGCGCTGATTTTGTTTGTGGAGCGGCTGGTGTTCCCCACGGCGCTGCTGGGGTTCACCCTCAACAGCTTCCAAACCGGTCAGGTGAGCCTGGAGCGGGTGGAGGAGCTGCTGCGCCGCGAGCCGGAGATCCAATCCCCCAGCCAGGCCATGCCCCTGGCCAGGCCGGTGGTGGGCCGTGGGGCGGCCCTGGAGGCCCGCGGGCTCACGGTGCACTACCCCCAGGCCCAGCGGCTGGCCATCGATGGGGTGAGCTTCCGGCTGGAGCCCGGTGAGTTGGTGGCGGTGGTGGGGCCCGTGGGCTGCGGCAAAACCACCCTGGTGCGCGCCATCGGCCGCATGGTGGAGGTGCCCACCGGCCAGCTTTGGCTCAACGGCAGCGACATCACCCAGGTGGCCCTCAACGACCTGCGCCAGCAGGTGGCTCTGGTGCCCCAGGAGGGGTTCCTGTTCACCGCCACGCTGGCGGACAACCTGCGCTACGGGGATCCGGAGGCGGATCAGGCCACGGTGGAGCAGGCGGCGGTGCAGGCCCGGCTCGAGGGCGACATCAGGGGCTTCCCCGATGGCTACCGCACCCTTGTGGGGGAGCGGGGCATCACCCTCAGCGGCGGCCAGCGGCAGCGCACAGCCCTGGGGAGGGCCCTGCTGGTGCAGGCGCCCTTGCTGGTGCTCGATGACGCCTTGGCGAGTGTGGACAACAACACAGCTGCGGCGATCCTGGCGGCCGTGCGCCAGCAGCGGCAACGCACGATCCTGATGGTGAGCCATCAGCTCTCAGCCGCCGCCGCCTGCGACCGGATCCTGGTGCTCGACGGCGGCCGCCTGGTGCAGGAGGGACACCACACCAGCCTGGTGGGGCAGACGGGCACGTACCGGCGTCTGTGGGAGCGGGAGCAGGCGGAACAACAGCTGAGCCGCGCCGCCTGATCGGGCGCCATCGGGCCATCACAACGTGTATGGCTGGGCAGACAAGCCGGCCAACCGTGGCTTAGCTGGGAAAACCCCACTTCGCCGCTGCGGCGCCACAGCTGCCATGACCGCCGGTGTGCCCTACCGCCTGCGTTGCACCCTCACCTTCGGGGACATCTACGGGCAGATCCTGATCTGGATGCTGGTGATCTTCGCCAGCCTGGCGGCGGGCCTGGCGCTGATGGGGGCCAGCCGGCCGTTGGTCGCCCTGGTGGGGGTGGGGCTGATCCTGGTGCTGTCGCTGCCGTTCCTGCTGTTTGCGTTCACCACCACCCTGCTCAACCACATCGCCTTGGAACCCGGGTCACCGCAGGGCTGAAGCCCCTAGGCTCGCGCCAACACAACCAACCACAACCCTGGTGTTCGGACTGTTTCAGGCCATGGCAGGCAGCAAGACCAGGCTGGTGAGCCCCGAGGTGGCATTGCCGGGCCGGAGCACCCCGATCCCCACCGCCGAGCGCCATGCGGTGCTGGGCACCGCCCTCAAGGCTCCGCTGAGCACCAGCCAGCAGGAGGCCCTGTTCGGCTGCGGCTGCTTTTGGGGGGCGGAGAAGGGCTTCTGGCGCCTGCCCGGGGTGATCACCACCGCCGTGGGCTACGCCGGCGGCTTCACCCCCAACCCCACCTACGACGAGGTGTGCTCTGGCGCC
>JBIKKZ010000127.1:0-5288 GCA_044360095.1 Vulcanococcus sp.
CGGGGCCAAGAGCGCCAGTGCCACCGTGTCCGGCATCACGCCGGACTTCCTCACGGTGCGGCGGTTCGAGGTGGCTCAGGGCCGGTTTCTGGACCAGCGGGATCTGGAGGGGGCCCGCAACGTGGTGGTAATTGGCCCCGACCTGCGCACCAAACTGCTGCCGGTGGGATCCGCCCTGGGGCAACAGCTGCGCATCCGCGACCAGAGCTTTGAGGTGATCGGGGTGATGGCGCCAAAGGGGGCCGTGTTCGGCCAGAACCAGGACGAAGCCGCCTACATCCCCCTGACCACCATGGTGAGCAAGCTCTCGGGCCGGGATCCCACCTACGGCGTGAGCCTGAACTTCATCAGCGTGGAGGCCAAGGACGAGGCCAGCACCAGTGCCGCCAAGTTTCAGATCACCAACTTGCTGCGGCAGCGGCACAACATCCTGCGGGAGGACGACTTCGCCGTGCGCTCCCAGCAGGATGCCCTCTCGATCGTGGGCACCATCACCGGCGGCTTGACCCTGATGCTGGCGGCCATCGGCGCCATCTCCCTGCTGGTGGGGGGGATCGGGATCATGAACATCATGTTGGTGTCGGTGAGCGAGCGCACCTCAGAAATCGGCCTGCGCAAAGCGATCGGTGCCCGCAGCAGCGATGTGCTGGCCCAGTTCCTGGTGGAAGCCCTCGTGCTCTCCAGCCTGGGCGGCGTGATCGGCAGCGCCCTGGGGCTCTCGGCGGTGGCGGCGGTGGCGGCCTTCACCCCGCTGCCGGCGGCGATCGGGGCCACCAGCGTGTTGGTCACCGTGGGTCTGTCGGGAACCATCGGCCTGGTGTTCGGCGTGTTGCCGGCCCGGCGGGCGGCCCGGCTGGATCCGATCACGGCCCTGCGCAGCCTTTAGGAACAAATCCAAAGAAAAACGGAAATTGGCGGGCCATGGGGCGGTTGGTTTCAACGGTCACCAAAGCCAGGGGCCACCTGATGGTTTGTTGGCAGCGCTTTTGTGTTGTGTCGACCCCTTGGCCCAGCTTTCCTGCGGTTACCGCAACAGCAGCGATCGCATGGTGATCGTGCGCTGCCTGGGTCCCCAGGAGTTCTTCCTGGAGCGGGTGGTGTTTCCGTTTGAACTGCTGAGCTTTCTGGCCCCGCCGGACACGGAGGTGCAGATCTGGACCCATGGCCTCGGCGGCCCTGAGCTGGTGGAGAGCATCGCCGTGGCCGAGTTGGTGGTGGAGGCCACGGAAGCCCTAGAGGCCAGCGACGTGGCACCCGTGGGCGTCCCACCCGCGACGGCGGCCTGATCCCGGTCAGCCAGGCCAGGTGACGCCACGGATCGCCGGCTCCCTGGGGGCGCTCCGGCCGCTTTACACTTGTTAAACATTCATTCAGCTGCGGCCATGAATCAGCGCTGGCGCACCATTGCCCTCTGGGTTCTGCCCATTGCCGTGGCGCTGTTCCTGGGGTGGCAGGTGCTCGGCAGCGGCGGCGGTCGCATGGCGGCCCCCAACGGCCCCACCGTGGCCCCCCGCAATGCCGCCGTGGCCCGCATGAGCTACGGCCGCTTCCTCGATTACGTGGATGCGGGCCGCGTCACCGCCGTGGACATTTTTGACGGCGGCCGCACCGCCGTGGTGGAGGCCGTCGACCCCGACCTGGACAACCGCGTGCAGCGGCTTCGGGTCGACCTGCCCGGCCTGGCCCCCGAGCTGGTGAACAACCTCAAGCAGCAGGGCATCAGCTTTGACATCCACCCGCCGCGCCAGGCCCCGCCGGCCCTGGGCCTGCTGGGCAACCTGCTGTTCCCGCTGCTGCTGATCGGCGTGCTGGTGTTCCTTGCCCGCCGCGGCAATGGCATGCCCGGCGGCCCCGGCCAGGCGATGCAGTTCGGCAAAACCAAGGCCCGCTTCCTGATGGAGGCCCAGACCGGCGTGATGTTTGATGACGTGGCCGGTGTGGAGGAGGCCAAGCAGGACCTCCAGGAGGTGGTGACCTTCCTCAAGACCCCGGAGCGCTTCACCTCCGTGGGCGCCAAGATCCCCAAGGGGGTGCTGCTGGTGGGCCCTCCGGGCACCGGCAAAACCCTGCTGGCCAAGGCCATCGCCGGCGAGGCCGGTGTGCCCTTCTTCTCCCTCTCCGGATCGGAGTTTGTGGAGATGTTCGTGGGCGTGGGCGCCAGCCGCGTGCGCGACCTGTTCAAGCGTGCCAAGGAGAACAGCCCCTGCCTGATCTTCATCGACGAAATCGATGCGGTGGGCCGCCAGCGGGGCGCCGGCGTGGGCGGCGGCAACGACGAACGGGAGCAGACCCTCAACCAGCTGCTCACCGAAATGGACGGCTTCGAGGGCAACAGCGGCATCATCATCATTGCCGCCACCAACAGGGCCGACGTGCTCGATTCGGCGCTGCTGCGCCCGGGGCGTTTCGACCGCCAAGTGCAGGTGGATGTGCCCGACATCAAGGGCCGCCTGGCGGTGCTCAAGGTGCACTCCCGCGACAAGAAGCTGGCGGACGACGTGAGCCTCGAGGCGATCGCGCGCCGCACCCCCGGCTTCTCCGGCGCCGACCTGGCCAACTTGCTCAATGAGGCGGCCATCCTCACGGCCCGCCGCCGCAAGGAGGCCACCGGCCTGGCGGAAATCGACGACGCCGTGGATCGGGTGATCGCCGGCATGGAGGGCAAGCCCCTCACCGATGGCCGCAGCAAGCGCCTGATCGCCTACCACGAGGTGGGCCATGCCCTGGTGGGCACCCTGGTGAAGGCCCACGACCCGGTGCAGAAGGTCACCCTGATCCCCCGGGGCCAGGCCCAGGGCCTCACCTGGTTCTCCCCCGAAGAGGAGCAGATGCTGGTGAGCCGCGCCCAGCTGCGGGCCCGGATCATGGGGGCCCTGGGGGGACGCGCCGCCGAGGATGTGGTGTTTGGCTACGCGGAGGTCACCACCGGTGCCGGCGGCGACATCCAGCAGGTGGCCTCCATTGCCCGCCAAATGGTGACCCGTTTCGGCATGAGCGACGTGGGCCAGCTGTCACTCGAGGCGGGCAACCAGGAGGTGTTCCTGGGGCGCGACCTGATGACCCGCAGCGATGGTTCCGATGCCACCGCCGCCCGCGTGGATGCCGCCGTGCGGCGCATCGTGCAGGGCTGCTATGAGGACACGGTGAAACTGGTGGCCGACCACCGCGCCTGCATGGATCGCGTGGTGGAGGTGCTGATCGAGAAGGAAAGCCTCGATGGCGACGAATTCCGGGCGATCGTGGCCGAGTACACCGCCATCCCCGAGAAGGAACGCTTCTCCCCCTTCATCGGCGAGCCCGCCAAAGGCTGACGCTCCCGGTGACGAGCGAAACCCGAGCCCTGCAGCTCGGCACCCTGGGCAACAGCATCGGCGCCGTTGCCGCCTTGGTGTTTTATCTGAGCTCAGGGTCTGAGGCCCTGCTGCTCGACGGCCTGTACACCGCCGTCATGGCGGGGGCGTCGGTGATCGCCGGCCAAGTGAATCGGGCCGCCCTGCAACCGCGCAGCCGTGCCTACCCGTTTGGGGCATCGGGCCAGGAACCGCTCTACGTGCTGTTTCGCACCCTGGTGCTGCTGGGCATCATTGCCTTTGCCTTGGCATCGGCGGCCGGCAAGATCCTCACCGTTGTGCAGGGTGGGGCGATCCCCGCCGTGCGGCTCGACGGGCTGGGCTGGTACTTCAGCGCCATGGTGCTGCTGAACCTGTGGCTCTGGCGTGTTTTTTCTCGCAGCTGGGGCAACGGTGGTGGAACCAACGACATGCTGCGCGGCATGGCCATCTCAGCCCGCTTCGATGCCCTGATATCGGCCGGCACCGGCATCGCCCTGCTGGGGTCCCCATCGCTGCTGGCCACGCCCCTCGCAACGTTGGTGCCGATCGCCGACGCCCTGCTGGTGCTGGTGCTCAGCCTCGCGCTGGTGGGCGAACCAATCGCCATCCTCCAAGCTGCCGTGGCCGAGGCGGCCGGGTCCAGCCGTTCGATTCCCTCGGCGTTGCAGAGCCGCTGCAGCGAAGCTGTGGCCGAGCTGCTCGCGGAACGGGGCGTCACCTTGCTGGAGCTGGCCATGATCCGCCTGGGCCGCACCGTGACGGCCGTGGCCTATGTGGAGCCCGCCACCGCCGTAACCGCCTCCCAAACCGATGGTCTGCGGGTGGACGTGGAGGCCGAACTGGTGCAAACGCTCCAAGCTCCGGTGCTGTGCGAGGTGATTCCAACGGCCGTTCACCCCTACGCTTCAGCGGCGAATTAACGCCCCAGCCGCGGGACATCCATGGGATTCCGTTACCTCAACAGGGTCGCCTCAGCCGAACACATCCAGGAGTTCCTGGACCTGGCCGACCTGGCGGCCGGCGGCACCGACGATGCCGCCAATGTGTTTGAGCTGTCGCGGCGGCTCACGGGCAATCCGATGACCCGTTGCCTGCGGCGGCTGCAGCAGGTGCCGGCCGCAGCGGCGCTGATCCAATCGCGACGCCTCTGCGAGCCCTACGACGTTGCTGCCATGAAGCAACTGCCCAAGGGGAGCCTCGGCCACACCTACGCCACCGTGATGGAGGCGTTGGGCTACGACATTGATTTTTTTCCCGATCCGGCGTTCTACAACAACCTTGAAAGCGACGGTGATTACGTGAACTACCGGGTGTACGCCACCCACGACCTTCACCACATCCTCAGCGGCTACAGCCTCGACAACTTCGGTGAACTGGGTGTGATCAGCATCAGCGTTGGCCAGTTCAGCTTCCCGGGCTTCTCGTTCCTCAACCTGGTGGGGTTGATGCTCAGTTTCTTCAACAGCGACAAGGCCGATGAAGACCTCACGGGCAGCGAAGAGGATGCCAACAGCCTCGGCTACAGCTACGACCTGATCAGCCAGGGCATGGAAATGGGGATCCGGGCCAAGCCCCTGTTCCCGGTGCTCTGGGAAGAGCACATGGCCCAAAACCTGGAGGAGCTGCGCCGTGACTTGGGCATTGAGCCGGTGCGCGAAGGCCTGTACAGCTGGTACAGCAACCCTGCGATCAGGGCGGCCCTGGCCTGAGGCCCCGCCGCTGGCGGCAGCGCTCGGAGCAGTAGATCACCTGATCCCACACCCGCGCCCACTTCTTGCGCCAGTTGAAGGGGCGCTGGCACACCGGGCACACCTTGCTGGGCCGCTCGCTGGGCGGTCGGCCCTTTCCTCCGGCTGTCACACCGCGCGCACGGGGCGCTTGTCGATCACCTTGTCGATCAGGCCGTAGGTCACCGCTTCGGCCGGCGACATGAAGAAGTCGCGGTCGGTGTCTTCC
>JBIKKZ010000129.1:0-5261 GCA_044360095.1 Vulcanococcus sp.
CTCATCGCAGATGTAGACCCCGGGGCCGGCGATCAGCTTGCGCACCTGGTCCTGCGATTTGCCGCAGAACGAGCACTTCAGGTGGGCATCGAACTTGGCCATCGGGCGGGTCGGCGACGAGGTGGCTGGGGAGCCGTTGGGGGAGCCTCTGGAGAGGTGGGGCTGTGGGCCCGAAACTCCAGGATCGACCCGATCCCTCGCTTCGTCAGCCGTCCTTAAGGATCAAACCGGGCTGCCGTCGGTGACGACGCGGTCGATCAGGCCGTATTGAACCGCTTCCGCCGGGGAAAGGAAGTAGTCGCGGTCGGTGTCTTCGGCGATCTTCTCCAGGGGCTGGCCGGTGTGCTCCGCCAGCAGGCCGTTGAGGGTGTCCTTGAGGAACAGGATCTCCTTGGCCTGGATCTCGATGTCCACCGCCTGGCCCTGGGCGCCCCCCAGGGGTTGGTGGATCATGATCCGGGCATTGGGCAGGGCCAGCCGCTTGCCCTTGGTGCCGCCGGAGAGCAGGAAGGCCCCCATCGAGGCGGCCAGGCCGTAGCAGATGGTCACCACATCCGGCGCCACCTGCTGCATGGTGTCGTAGATGGCCAGGCCCGCGGTGACGGAGCCGCCGGGGGAGTTCACGTAGATCTGAATGTCCTTCTCGGGGTCTTCGGCCTCGAGGAACAGCAGCTGGGCCACCAGGGCGTCGGCCACCTGGTCGTCGATGCCGGTACCCAGAAAAATGATCCGCTCGCGCAGCAGGCGCGAATAGATGTCGAAGGCCCGGTCGCCGCGGCCCGACTGCTCCACCACCGTGGGCAGGACCCCCGGGGCTGCCGTTGGGGCCCCCTGCCAGCGGTTGTGGATCGGGTGCGGGGTGCTGGCGTTGATCACGCGGGCGGAACGGTGCTCAGTCGGGCCAATCTATGGGGATCGGCCCTCGCGATCAGGCTTCGGCGGCCGCGGCCTTTTTGGCGCTGGCTTTCTTGGCCTTGGGCTTGGCATCGGCCTTGCTGTCACCCTTGGCATCCCCGCTGGCCTCTGGGGCTTTTTCGGTGATGGTGCTGTGGCTTTCCAGCCAGCTCAGCAGCTTGTCGCGCATCAGGTCTTCCTGCACCGCCTGACGCAGGCGAGCGGGGTCGATGCGGCCGTTGTCGCTGATGCCGCGGCTCAGTTCCTTCACCTTGGCCTCGATCTCACCGGCCTCCAGTTCGATGGCCTCGGCCTTGGCCAGGGCCTGCAGGGCCAGGCTGCGCTTCAGGCGCTGCTCCGCCTCGGGCCGGGAGGTCTCCCGCAGGCTCTGGATCAGCTGCGGCGTGAACAGCTTTTTCACGTCCATGCCCTGTTGGGCCAGTTGGCCGGCGGTCTGCTCCAGAAGCGACACAATTTCCTGCTGCACCAGGGTTTCGGGCAGTTCCACCTCCAGCTGCTCCACCAGGGCCGCCAGCAGGGCGTCGTGGCGGTTGGAGCGGTTGCGGCGTTCGGCGTCCTCCTTGAGGCGCTCCTCCAGATCGGCCCGCAGCTCCGCCAGGGTTTGATTGTCGCTGGCCTGCTGGGCGAAGGCGTCGTCGAGGGCGGGCAGTTCGCGGGCCTTCAGCTCCGTGAGGCTGATCTCAAAGCTGGCCTTGCGGCCGGCCGCATCCTCCTGGGGGTAGTCGTCGGGGAACTGGCAGGCCACGGTCTTCGACTCGCCGGGCTTCATGCCCAGGATCCCCTCCACAAATCCGGGGATCATGCGGCCGTCCTCCAGCTCCACCTCCATGGCGTCGGCGCTGCCGCCGCTGATGGCCTCGCCGTTGTCGGCGTAGGTGCCCTGGAAGCTGATCACGGCCACATCGCCGCTGGCGGCGGCGCGCTTCTCCACGGGCACGAGGGTGGCCAGCTGGCGGCGAGATTGGTCGATCAGCTCATCCACGCGGCCGGCGTCGTAGGCCACGGTTTCGGCCTCCGCCTTCAGCCCCTTGGTGCTCTTGAGGCTGGGGGTGGGCTGCACATCCAGCTCCAGGGTCAAGCTGAGGTCTTTTCCGGGCTCGAACCGCTCCAGCAGAGCCTCAAAGCCACCGTCCACGCTGGGTTGGCCGATGGCGGCGATCTCCGCCTGCTGCAGGGCATCGCGGAAGACGCTGTCCACCAGGTCTTCGAGGGCCGTGGCGCGGATCCGCAGGGGGCCGAGCTGCTGCACGAGCACCGCCCGAGGCACCTTGCCCTTGCGGAAGCCGGGCAACTTGATGCTGCGGCTGAGCTTTTCCAGCGCCTGGTCGTGGCTGGTTTGGGTGCGGCCGGCGGGCACGGCGATCTCCACCGCCAGGCGGCTGCCGGGGCGCGGGCTGGTGCTGACCGTCAGGTCGGCCTTGCCGGCGGCTGCCTTGCTGGAGGCGGGTTTGCTGGCGGTGCTGGCGGCAGGGCTCATGGAGGCTGGGGCTTGCGGATGGAAACCGATGGGCCGAACCGATTCGGCGTCGACTCGGCCGGGCAGCCCCCAATCCTATGGATCGGCAGGTTCGGTGATCCCGCGGGTCGTCAGAGCGGGCATGGCCACGTAAGGTGGCCCACAAGAACCAGTGACCTGAAGACGCCCGCAGCGCGACCCGGTTGGCCGATGCCACCCCGGTCACGCTCAGCTTTCCGCAGGTTGCATCGGCCGACGGCGTCCAGCCCGGTCCGACAGCGATCACCGCTCCCGTCTTGCTCCATCGTTCCGAATTCCTTTTTTCCTCGCCCGTTCGTTCTCCGTTCGTCCGTTGACCAGTCGTCCGTTGACCAGCTCCGCGCACCGTTCCGACGCCAACCCTGAGTTCAGCCGCCCCCTGCCCCAGCGTCCCCTGCACGTGGCCGTGCTGGGTGCCACCGGAGCGGTGGGCCAGGAACTGCTGGCGCTGCTGGCCGAGCGCAACTTTCCGGTGGGCCGGCTGACGCTGCTCGCCTCGCCGCGCTCCGCCGGCCAGAGCGTGCCGTGGAATGGCCAGACCCTCACCGTGGAGCCCGTGAGCGCCGAGGCCTTCAATGGGGTGGATGTGGTGCTGGCCTCCGCCGGGGGATCGGTGTCGAAGCAGTGGGCTCCGGTGGCGGCCGCGGCGGGTGCGGTGGTGATCGACAACTCCAGTGCCTTCCGCCTCGATGCCGATGTGCCCTTGGTGGTGCCCGAGGTGAATCCCCAGGCGGCCTTCACCCACAACGGGGTGATCGCCAACCCCAACTGCACCACGATCCTGATGACCCTGGCCCTGGCCCCCCTGGCGGCCCGGCGGGAGCTGCGCCGGGTGGTGGTGAGCACCTATCAGTCCGCCAGTGGTGCCGGAGCCCGTGCCATGGAGGAGCTGCGCGACCTCAGCCGCACCGTGCTGGAGGGGGGTGAGCCCCAGAGCAGCGTGCTGCCCCACTCCCTGGCCTTCAACCTGTTTCTGCACAACTCCCCCCTGCAGGCCAACGCCTACTGCGAGGAGGAGCTGAAGATGCTCCATGAAACCCGCAAGATCATGGGCCTGCCGGATTTGCGGGTGTCGGCCACCTGTGTGCGGGTGCCGGTGCTGCGGGCCCATTCCGAGGCGATCAACATCGAATTCGTGGAACCCTTTCCCGTGGAGGAAGCCCGGGATCTGCTGGCCAAGGCCCCCGGGGTGGAGCTGATCGAAGACTTCGCCGCCAACCGCTTCCCGATGCCCACGGATGTCACCGGGCGCGATCCGGTGGCGGTGGGGCGCATCCGCCAGGACCTCAGCGAACCCAACGCCCTGGAGCTGTGGCTCTGCGGTGATCAGATCCGCAAGGGGGCGGCCCTCAATGCCATCCAGATCGCTGAGCTGCTGCTCGACCCCAGCGCCGCCCGCACCCCGGTGCCGGCCTGCTCCTCCGCCGGTGCCGCCTGAGCCATGGCCCCTGCTCCCCTGACCCCTGGCGCCGCCTCACCCGCCCCCTTCGGCCGGGTGCTGACGGCCATGGTGACCCCATTTGGCCCCAGCGGCGCCGTGGATCTGGAGCTGGCGGCCCGGCTGGCGGCGCACCTGGTGGACCACGGTTCCGATGGCCTGGTGCTCTGCGGCACCACCGGCGAATCCCCCACCCTCAGCTGGGATGAGCAGCACCAGCTCTTTTCCGCCGTGAAGGGTGCGGTGGGCGGCCGGGCCCAGCTGCTGGCGGGCACGGGCAGCAACTGCACCGCTGAGGCGGTGGAGGCGGTGCAGGAGGCCGCCGCCCTGGGGGCCGATGGTGCCCTGGTGGTGGTGCCGTACTACAACAAGCCACCCCAGGAGGGCCTCGAGGCCCATTTCCGGGCGGTGGCCGAGGCGGCCCCCCAGCTGCCGCTGATGCTCTACAACATCCCCGGCCGCACCGGTTGCAGCCTCATCCCGGAGACCACCGCCCGGCTGATGGACCAGCCCAATGTGGTGAGCTTCAAGGCCGCCAGCGGCACCACCGAAGAGGTGAGCGCCCTGCGGGCCGCCTGCGGCGACCGCCTGGCCGTCTACAGCGGTGATGACGCCCTCACCCTGCCGATGCTGGCTGTGGGGGCCGTGGGTGTGGTGAGCGTGGCCAGCCACCTGGCCGGTGACCGCATCCAGCGGCTGGTGCAGGCCTTCCTGGCCGGCGATCAGGCCACCGCCCTGGCGCTGCATGAACAGCTGCTGCCCCTGTGCAAGGCCCTGTTCTGCACCACCAATCCCATCCCCGTGAAAGCGGCCCTCGAGCTGGCCGGCTGGCCGGTGGGTGCCCCAAGACTTCCCCTTCTCTCCGCCTCCAACGACGTGCGCGATCGACTCAATTCCGTGCTGGCAGCCCTGCGTCCTACATGACGCCAAGGCCCCTCAGAGCGCCGGGTTCGGCGGTCTGATCACAGCTCCGACGACGTTTTCTTGTTTCCCTGTACCCCGGCTGCGCCGGGACACCCCTTCTGAATGACGAACCAAGCCAAACAACCCTGCCTGAAGGTCATCCCCCTCGGTGGCCTGCACGAGATCGGCAAGAACACCTGCGTGTTCGAGTACGGCGACGACATCATGCTGGTGGATGCCGGGCTGGCCTTCCCCAGCGACGGCATGCACGGCGTCAACGTGGTGATGCCGGACACCAGCTATCTGCGCGAAAACCAGAAGCGCATCCGCGGCATGATCGTGACCCACGGTCATGAAGATCACATCGGTGGCATTGCGCACCACCTCAAGAACTTCAACATCCCCGTGATCCATGGGCCGCGCCTGGCCCTGGCGATGCTCACCGGCAAGATGGAAGAAGCCGGTGTGATGGATCGCACCATCCTCCAAACCGTCGCCCCCCGCGATGTG
>JBIKKZ010000130.1:0-5231 GCA_044360095.1 Vulcanococcus sp.
GTCGGTGATGCCGGCGGACCTCACCCCGATGATTAACGCCGGCATGGTGTTCTCCGATCGCCATGCCGGCGGCATCAACTACCCCAAGGGAGGCGTTGGGGTGATCGCCGAGAAATTGGTGGCGGGACTGGAGAGCCATGGCGGCGCCATCCGCTACAAGGCCCGCGTCACCAAGGTGCTGATCGAAGCCGGCCAGGCCGTGGGCGTGGAGCTCGCCAGTGGCGAGCAGCTGCGCGCCCGCCGGGTGGTGAGCAACGCCACCCGCTGGGACACCTTCAGTGGCGACACCACCACCACCGGCCTGGTGCCGGCGGCGCAGACCCCCAAGGCGGAAACCACCTGGCGGCGCCGCTACAAGCCATCACCGTCGTTCCTGTCGCTGCACCTGGGAGTGGAGGCCAGCCTCATCCCCGAGGGCTTCCATTGCCACCACCTGCTGCTCGAGGACTGGGCCGACATGGAGGCGGAGCAGGGGGTGGTCTTCGTGTCGATCCCCACGCTGCTGGATCCCTCCCTGGCGCCGCCGGGGCGCCACATCGTGCACACCTTCACCCCCAGCGACATCCAGCACTGGCGCGGCCTCAGCCCCAGTGCCTACCGGGCCAAGAAGCAGGCCGATGCCGAGCGGCTGGTGCAGCGGCTCGAAGCAATCCTGCCGGGCCTGGGGGCGGCGATCCGCCACCGGGAGATCGGCACCCCCCGCACCCACCGCCGTTTCCTGGGGCGCATGGGGGGCAGCTACGGGCCGATCCCGGCCCTGCGCCTGCCGGGGCTGCTGCCGATGCCCTTCAACCGCACCGGCCTCAAGGGCCTCTATTGCGTGGGCGATTCCTGCTTCCCCGGCCAGGGGCTCAATGCCGTGGCCTTCAGCGGCTTCGCCTGCGCCCACCGCATCGGCGCCGACCAGGGCCTCAACCCCTGGGCCCTGCCCGCCTGAGCCGGCAATCTCCCTAGGCTGGCGCTCCGCAGATCCCTCCGAGCTGCCGCCATGGATGCCACCCCCAGCGCCGCCGACCTGGCCCGCTACCTGGAGCAGCGCGGTGAGCTGAGCAAACCCTGGATGCTGCAACTGCTGCGGCTCACCAAGCTCAAGGAAGCCCGCCAGGACATGGATCCGCAGGAGTACCTGGACAAGCTGCAGGAGGCCCACGCCGACCTGATGCGGCTCGGGGAGTTCTGGAAAGGCCGCGAGCAGGAGGTGTTCGCCGGCCGCTACCAGCCCCCCACCCTGATCGAGCCGCTGCCCGGCTCCGCCGACGACCGCTGACCCTGCGCCCATGCCGGCCACCTACCCCATGGCACCGCTGATCCGCTTCACGCTGATCAGCCTCTACCTGGCCCTGGTGCTGCCGCTTCCCTGGATGGCCCCCGCGGACCTGCGGCCGCTGCTGTGGGGGGCCCTGCCCCTGGGGCTGGCGCTGATCCTGGCCCTGGTGAGCGAGCGGGTGGAGCTCAGCGCCACCGGCATCCGCGTGGGCCATCCCCGCTGGTGCGCCTGGTTGCTGCGCCGCGGTTGGCAGCTCAACTGGGGCGACATCCACGGCCTCACACCGGTGGCCACCAGCCAGGGGGGCCGGGTGTTCTACGTGCGGGATGGGCAGGGCTCGGCCTACCTGTTGCCGCAGCGGGTGCAAGCCTTCGAGCAGTTTCTGGGCCAGTTCGGCCAGGCCACGGGCCTCAACACCAGCGCCATCGGCCGCATCAGCCCCCCCTGGACCTACCAGCTCCTGGCCGCCCTCTGCGCCCTGATGCTGGTGGGCGAACTGGGGATCGGGGCCTGGCGGTTGCTGGGGTCTGCGGCAGCGGCTGGCGCCTAGCGCACCTGGCTCACCAACAGGCTTTCGCCGGGCTCAGGAATGGTGTCGAGGCTGAAGCGGTAACCCTGCTGGCGCACGGTTTCGATGCCGCCGCCCTCCCCCAGGCCCGCCTGCTCCAACTTGCGGCGCAGGGTGAGCACCTGGGTGTCCACGGAGCGGGGGCCACCGCTAAACGGCGGCCAGGCCATGCGCAGCAGTTCGCTGCGGCTGCGCACCATGCCCGGGGGCATCAGCAGGGCGCACAGCAGCGCGAATTCACGGGGGCTCAGCTCCACCGGCTGGTCCTTGAGGGTCACCTGGCGCAGCAGCAGGTGCACCTCCAGCGGCCCCACACACACCCGCTCCTGCAGCCCGCTGCCGCTGCGGCGCAGCAGGGAGCGGCAGCGGGCCGCCAGCTCCTCCAGGCCGAAGGGTTTGCGCAGCACGTCGTCGGCGCCGGCATCCAACAGCGACACCACCGGGTCGGATCCGGAGCGGGCGGTGAGCACCATCACCGGGCAGCGCAACTGACCCGCCAGTTTCAGGGCGGTGGTCTCCTCCAGCAGCTCCGCCGCCACCAGCAGATCCGGCGTTAGCTCTTCGCACAGGGCCACCGCTTCGGCGGCGCTGGCCACGGCGGCGGCCAGGTGGCCATCCTGGCGGAGCCGTTGCGCCAGCACGGTGCGAAGGGTGGGGTGGGGGTCCACCACCAGCACCCGCTTGAGCGCAGCCTCAGAGGCCATGGGGGCGGACCCAACCGCAGCAGGTTCCAACCGCTTCTCCATGCCTGTCCCTAGGCTATCCGCAATTTCCTCGCCACAGTGGTATCAGGCGCTGCCTTGCCAGCTGTCCCCATCCGGAAATCCCCAACGGTCCGGCCATGACCGCCCTGCAGAACCCCGAAGCCATCCGCCACTTCCAGTCGCTGTGTGATGCCTGCCAGGCCCTGGCGAGCCGCTACCACAGCCCTGCGGAGCTGCGCCTCTACGCCGACGGCTACCTGCACGCCCTGCGCCGCACCGAAATCCTCGACCCCATCTCCCAGCGGCGGCTGGAGGAGCTGGTGGACCGCTGGATCCTCGACCCCTCCAGTTTCATCGGCCCCGAAGGCGACCTGCGCACCCTCTACGAGCGCAGCCGCAACTAGGGCTCAGGCCAGCGCCACCGCCAGCTTTTCGCGCAGTTCGCCGGAGTTGTACATCTCGATCAGGATGTCCGAGCCGCCGATGAACTCGCCGTTCACGTAGACCTGCGGAATGGTGGGCCACTCGGAATAGTCCTTGATGGCCTGGCGGATCTCCATGTCGGAGAGCACGTCGAAGGTTTCAAACGGCACCGCCAGGGCGTTGAGGATCTGCACCACGTTGTTGCTGAAGCCGCACTGGGGCATCAACTTGTTGCCCTTCATGAACACGAAGACCGGGCTGCTGCCCACCAGGTCGTCGATGCGCTGCTTCAGGGAGGCGTCCATGGTTGTGATCTGGGGCTGGGTTCAGGAGGGGGTGGAGGTCTGCAGGGCCAGGGCGTGGATGGCCTCGCTGGCCAACTCACTGCGCAGGGCGCCGTAGACGAGTTGATGCTGCTTGACGCGGCTCAGGCCATCGAAGGCGCTGGACACCACCGTCACCTGCAGGTGATCGCCACCGCCGGTGAGGTCTTCCACCTCGACGGTGGCGTCGGGCAGGGCCTGGTGGATGGCGGCCCGCACCTGGTCGGGATGAACCATGGCCTCAAGCGATCTGGCCGCTGACTTTAGGCAGCGCTCAGTTGCCGCCGGTGGGCAAGGGGGCGTTGTAGGGGGTTTCCACGAAGCCCAGCTCCACCAGCCCCTGGTAGGCCTTCTGGCCCTGGGGGGAGGCGGGGGTCATGATCTGCACCACCTCCACCAGCAGCGGCACCGCCACTTCGGGCTGGTTCATGCGGCGCAGCAGGGCCGCCAGCCGCAGGTTGATGCTGGCCTGCAGTTCCAGGGCCTCGCGGCCCTTCTGGTCCATCTCCCGGGGGATGCGGGCATCGAGGCCGCGGAAGGAGCCGCTGAGGTTGCGGTAGAAGCGGCCCAGGTTCTGGGCGGCCAGGCGGGCCTGGTCGTAATCGGCCTTGGCTTGGGGCAGCTTGCCGGCGGCGGCGGCGGCATCGCCCTTCGCCACGGTGGCCTTGATGGCGGCCAGATTGAGGCCGCCGGGGGCCTGCAGCACTTTTTGGGGATCCTCCTGGGCGCGGCCAGGCTGGGGGGCAAGGGCCGTCAGGGCGGTCAGGCTCAGGGCGCTGAGGGCCAGAGCGGTGAGGGGCCGGCGCACGGGGGGCGGTTCGAGTCGCCGAACTTTAAGGGCGTTGCAGCGGCCGCCCCACGGCGGCGCGGGCGGTGCGCTCGGCGGCCCCCAGGCCATGCAGCAGTTGGGCGTTGAGGGCGGCCACATGCTCCCGCTCTCCACCGGCCAGGCGCAGCGGTTCCCCGAAGCACAGGGCCGCCCGATCCCCCAGGCGGGGTTGGCCATGGCTGTAGGCGATGCCCACCGGCACCACCGGCACCGGCACCCCCTGGCCCTCCGCCAGGGCCGTCAGCCGCGCCAGCCCCTGCATCAGCCGCAGCGGGCCGTCGTCCTGCATGATCCGCCCCTCCGGAAACACCACCAGCTGCTGGCCGTCCTCCAGCAGCTCCACGGCGAAGCGCAGGGAGGCGGCCGTGGGCCGTCGCGGATTCACCGGGAAGCAGCCCAGCCGCTGCAAAAACCAGCCCTGCAGACCGGTCATCTCATCGAGGGTCACCATGAAGCGGCAGTCGCGACCGGTGACCCGCCGACCCGCCGCCCGCGGCAGCATCAGCGCATCCCAGCGGGAGCGATGGGTGGGGGCCAGCAGCACCGGGCCCCGCCGCGGCAGCTGCTCCCCCCCCAGCACCCGCACACCGCCGAAGAAAAAGCCGCTGAGGGCCACGTCCTGGGTGAGCCACATGGCCAGGGGCGCCAGCCAGGGGTTGATGCCATGGCACAGGGAGCGCTCCCTCCGGGTAAGCGCCTCAGGGGAGCTGTGGGGGGCTGCGCTGCCCTGCACCGCCATCGGCCCGCTCACCCAATGCTGCGCATCAGCCCAAACCGTAAAACTGCCCCGTTGACCCACGCCACTCCGGCGGGCACTTCCTCGAGCGGGCCGCGATCCATAGGATCCGGATCAGCCCCACCCCGCTGCCACAGCCCCCCATGGCCAGCCTCGGCGTCAACATCGACCACATCGCCAACGTGCGCCAGGCCCGCCGCACCGTGGAGCCCGACCCGGTGAGCTATGCCCTGCTGGCGGAGCTGGGGGGCGCCGATGGCATCACCGTGCACCTGCGGGAGGACCGGCGCCATATCCAGGACCGCGACGTGGACCTGCTGCGCCAGACGGTGCGCACCCGGCTCAACCTGGAGATGGCCGCCACCGCCGAGATGGAGGCCA
>JBIKKZ010000131.1:0-5225 GCA_044360095.1 Vulcanococcus sp.
GCCCTTCATCGATGCGGAGTTGATCGATGCCATGGCCGCAGAATTCGCCAGCCGCCAGCCCATCCCCGAGGTGCTGACTCCGGTGTATCGGATGGCGCCAAACAACGTGCACAACCCCAACGTGGTGAAAACCCTGCTGGCGGCTGATGGTCGGGCCCTCTATTTCTCCCGCTCGGCCATCCCCCATGTGCGCGGAGTAGAGCCTGAGCAGTGGCATGCCCACGCCCCCTACTGGGGCCATGTGGGCCTCTATGGCTACAGGGCCGATGTGCTTAGCCGCTGGATGGTCTTGCCCGGTTCACCCCTGGAGCAGATCGAAAAGCTCGAGCAGCTGCGCTTGATCGAGGCAGGGATTCAGATCGGCACGTTCCCAGTAGAAGGTGAATCGCTATCGGTGGACACGGCCGAGCAGCTGGAGCAGGCGCGGGCCATAGCAGCGACCATGCAATAGCCCTCGTGCGGATTAGTCGTTGCGATCACGCCAGCCGTCGCGGCAGAGCTGCTCCCAGCTTCCACGGGCCTGCAACAAGCGCTCTGCCAGCTCGCGAACGGCGCCGAGGCCGCCGTCGCGGCGCAGCACGGCATCGGCCCTCCGCTTGAGGGGCTTGGCCGCATCGGCGGTAGCGATCAGCAGAGCCACCCGGCCTTGCAGTGCCAGATCGTTGAGGTCGTCTCCAACAAACAACAGCTGCTCGCGGGCCAGCCCCAGCTGCTGTTGCAGCTGGGCTAGGGCCAGGGGTTTGTCTTTGGCACCCACCAGACAGTGCTGGATACCCAGTTGGCATGCCCGCACCTCGGTGGCCCCGCCGCGGCCGCCGCTGAGCAAGGCAACCTCCACACCCGCGTGTTGCAGCAGGCGGATGCCAAGGCCATCGCGAACGTCAAATCGTTTGATTAACTCTCCGGTGGGGCCATACCAGAGGCCCCCATCAGTGAGCACACCATCCACATCCAGCACCACCGCCTCAATGGCAGCCAGTCGAGAGCGAAGACGCCACCACTGCAGTTCCCATCCCAGCTGGCGCCAGCGCAACAGCATCACTAGGCCAGACCCGCTTGAACCAGATCGTGTAGGCGAAGCAGGCCCAGCATGCACTCCTCCTCATCCACCACCGGCAACACGCCGATGGCCTTGCGGCGGTTGCGTTCCATGCGCTCAATCGCCTCGATCGCCAGGGTGGATCCCGGCACCGTGATCGGATCGGCCGTCATCAGATCGGCGGCGGTGAGTTGGCCCCATTCCGTTGGACCGTGGTTCTGCAGGGCACGGCGGAGATCGCCGTCCGTGATCAGGCCATGGATGCGTTCCGGGTTGTCTTGGCGCGCCACCCAACAGGCCCCCACGCCATCGGCCGTGAGGTGTGCAATCACCTCCGCCAGCGGCGTCGCGGCCGCCAACGGCACCAGCCGATGCACCGGCACCATGAGGTCAGCCGCGGTGAGGGTGAGCTGTTTGCCCAGGGAGCCGGCGGGGTGATTAAGGGCGAAGTCTTCCTGAGAGATCCCGCTGCGCTCCATCCACACCGCCGCCAAGGCATCGCCGATGGCCATGGCCACCGCCGTACTGGCGGTGGGTGCCAGGTTGAGCGGACACACTTCGCGATCCACGGAGCCATCCAGCACCACATCACAGCCACGGGCCAGGCTTGAGACAACCCGACCCACTAAGGCGATCCTTGCGGTCCCGCGCCGCTTGAGATGGGGAAGGATCTGCAGCAGTTCTTCCGTTTCGCCGCTGTTGGAGAGCAACAACACCAGATCGTCCGGCGCCACCACCCCTAAATCACCGTGCAGGGCGTCAAGTGGGTTGAGGTAGATCGCCATCAGCCCGATCGAGGAAAAGGTGGCGGCGATCTTTCGCGCCACGATGCCGCTCTTGCCCACCCCCGTGATCACCAACTTGGCGCGGCTAGCAGCACAGCGATCAAGAAGCTGCAGGGCCGCCTCCACCTGATCCCCTGGCAAGCGTTGTGCCGCCGCCGCGATGGCTGCAGCTTCCTCTTCCAGGCAACGGGCGAGCGCAGACATCAAGGGAATCACTATGCAGCCGACTGTATGGGCCATTCAGCTCGATTCATCACGATTCCGCTCCCGCAGCTCCGCCAGCAACGCACGCCGGCGCCGCCGCCAGCTCCAGCTGGTGTGCGCCAGCAGGGCACAGCCGATCACCAGGGCGGGAATCGCCTGCAGCCGATCCGAGCCCTGCCTCAAGAGCAGCGCCACGATGCCCAGCAGGATCAACAGCGGCGTGGCGGCGGCCAACAAACCCCGCTGCAGATCAGGTCTCATGGCTGCGCACTCCGGGCTTCGATCCAGCGCAGCAGGCTGGCGCTGAGCACCTCCACCCCCACCGCCAGGCAGCGTTCATCGGGGGCAAAGCTGTTGCTGTGCAGGGGCGTGCAGCCCTGCGGACCCGCCACCCCCAGGCGGAACATGGTGGCGGGGGTGTCGCGCTGCAGCTCGGCGAAGTCTTCGGCGCCAAGGGAGGGCTGCTCCAGCCAGTGCACCCGCTGGCGCCCCAGCAGCTCGGCGGCCACGCCGGCCACCAACTGGGTGAGCTCCGGATCGTTGTGCACCGGCGGTGAAATGCAGCGGTAGCGCACCCGCGCCTCACCGCCGTAACCGGCGCAGATCGCCTTCACCGTCTCTTCAATCCAGGCTGGCAGCTTGGCGTGCAACTCCAGATCCAGACAGCGCACGGTGCCCAGCAGGCGCACGTGGTCAGCGATCACGTTGAACGCCTGGCCCCCCTCGATTTTCCCAAAGCTCACCACCACGGGGTGCAGCGCATCCAGCCGGCGGCTGATGGCCTCCTGCAGCCCACTGACCACGCGAGCGGCAATCCAGATGGCATCGGTGCTCTGGTGGGGCCGGGCCCCGTGGCCCCCCTCCCCCAGCACCTCCACCTCCAGCTCTCCGGCCGCAGCCGTGAGGCTGCCGCTGCGCACGCCGATGCTGCCGGCCTCGAGGCTGGGGAACACATGCACCCCAAACAGCGCCTCCACCCCATCCATGGCCCCATCGGCCAACATCCAAGCCGCTCCCTGAGCGGTTTCCTCCGCCGGCTGGAACAGCAGCCGCACCCGAACCGTGAGCTGATCCGACAGCGGCGCCAAGATCCGCGCCACCCCCAGGCCCACGGTGGTGTGGATGTCGTGGCCACAGGCGTGCATCAGCCCCTGGTGCAGCGAGGCGTAGGGCAAGCCCGTGCGCTCCTCCACCGGCAGGGCGTCCATGTCGACCCGCAGAGCCAGCGTGGGACCGCTAGCCGGGCCCAGCTCCGCCAGCACGCCCGTGCGCCCCACCCCCTCCTGCACCCGCCAGCCCAGACCCCGCAGCTCACCCGCCACCAGAGCCGCCGTTTGGTGCTCGTTGCCGCTGAGCTCCGGATGGGCGTGCAGGTGGCGGCGGATGGCCACCAGCTCCGGGAGGGCCTCCGCCACACGGGCCTTGAGCTGCTGGAGCTCCAACAGCTCGGCGCTGGGGGCTGACATCGGGGTGGCCGCGCTCATCCGCTGCTGAGGGCGAGGAAATCGGCCAAAGCCTGCACGGGCACCGGGGGCCAGCGCCGTGTCGCCAGTAGCCATTCTGGCTGGCGGTAGCGGGGGTCGATCCCGGAAGCGGAGGCCCAGTGGCTTTCTGCTTCGCCGCGGGCACCGCGGCGCCAGAGCAGGGCGGTGAGGCCGGCGCGGGCATCGGCGAACAGCGGATAGCGGCGGATCAGGGAGCGCAACTCCGTTTCAGCGGCCTCCAGCTCCCCCAGCTGGAAGGCGCTGAGGGCCGCGCTGGAGCGGGCCATGGCAAAGCCGGGGCGGGCATCCGCCGCGGCCTGGAAGCTGCCGCGGGCCGCGGGCCAATCCCCCAGCGACCCCTGCACGTTGCCCAGGTTGTAGAGGGCGGAGGCGTCCGGAGGACGGCCCTCGGCGGCATCGCGCTCCAGGATCCAGCGGTAGTCGGCCTCAGCGGCATCCCAGCGCTGCAGGGCCTCTTCGGCGGTGCCGCGGTTGAGGTGGGGGTCGGGGCTGGCGGGATCCAGCTCCATGGCATGGGTCTGGTCGGCGATGGCCGCCTGCGGATCCCCCAGGGCCAGCTGCACGTTGCCGCGGTTGCTCCAGGCGGCGGCATCCTCGGGCGCCAACTCCAGCACCTGGTTCCACAGGGGCAGGGCAGCCTCGAAATCGCCAGAGCGGCTGGCGGCCAGGGCCTGGTCAAACAGCTGCGTCAGGGGCGTGGCGGCCACCGCCAGCTGAAGCACCAGCAGCAATGCCAGCAGGCTGCTCATGCGGCGTGGTCGCGCAGGTGCTGCACCCCGGCTTCGGTGATCACCCGGCCGCGGGGGGTGCGCTGCAACAGCCCCTGCTGCAACAGAAACGGCTCCACCACCGCCTCGAGGGTCGCCGGATCTTCCCCCAGGCCGGCGGCCAGGGTGTCGAGCCCCACGGGGCCGCCGCCGTAACTGTGTTGCAGCAGATGCAGCAAACGCCGGTCGCTGGCGTCGAGGCCGCGGCCATCCACCCGGTGCAGGCTCAGGGCCTGCTGCACCAGCTCGGCCCCCACCCGGCCATGCCCCCCCACGGCGGCCACATCGCGTACGCGTCGCAGCAGGCGGTTGGCGATGCGGGGGGTGCCGCGGCAGCGGCGGGCCACCTCCAGGGCGGCTGGCGCATCCAGATCGATCTGCAGCAGGGCCGCAGCGCGCTGCACGATGGCCTGCAGGTCGTCGAGTCCGTAGAACTCCAGCCGCTGGATCAGACCGAAACGATCCCGCAGCGGTGAACTCAACGACCCCGCACGGGTGGTGGCTCCCACCAGGGTGAACGGCGCCAACGGCAGGCTGCGGGTGCGGGCGGTGGTGCCCTTGCCCACGGTGAGATCGAGGCGGAAATCCTCCATGGCCGGGTAGAGGATCTCTTCGGCCACCCGCGTCAGCCGGTGGATTTCATCGATGAACAGCAGCTCGCGCGGCTGCAGGTTCACCAGCAGGCCCACGATGTCGCGCGGGCGCTCCAGGGCCGGGGCACTGGTGATGCGGCAGCGCACCCCCAGCTCCTCCGCCAGCACCAGGGCCATGGTGGTTTTACCCAGACCCGGGGGGCCATAGAGCAGCACGTGGTCGAGGGCCTCCTGGCGGCTGCAGGCGGCCTCCACGGCAATGCCCAGCACCTGCTTGAGCTCGCTCTGGCCGATGTAATCCGCCAAGCGGCGGGGGCGCAGCGAATCCTCCC
>JBIKKZ010000009.1:0-16482 GCA_044360095.1 Vulcanococcus sp.
TCTCGATCACCTTCGAACCGATGTTCGAGGTCATGATGATCAGGGTGTTCTTGAAGTCCACCGTGCGGCCCTTGGAGTCGGTGAGGCGGCCGTCCTCCAGCAGCTGCAGCAGCAGGTTGAACACGTCGGGGTGGGCCTTTTCGATCTCGTCGAACAGCACCACGGTGTAGGGCCGGCGGCGCACCGCTTCGGTGAGCTGGCCGCCTTCGTTGAAGCCCACATAGCCCGGAGGGGAGCCGATCAGCTTGCTGACCGTGTGGCGCTCCATGAACTCCGACATGTCGAGGCGGATCATCGCCTCCTCGCTGCCGAAGAAGTAGGCCGCCAGGGATTTGGTGAGCTCGGTTTTGCCCACGCCGGTGGGGCCCGAGAAGATGAAGCTGGCGATCGGGCGGTTGGGGTTCTTCAGGCCCACGCGGGCGCGGCGGATGGCGCGCGACACCGCCTTCACCGCTTCGTCCTGGCCGATCAGGCGCTGGTGGAGGGTGTCCTCCATGTTCAGCAACTTGGCCGATTCGCTTTCGGTGAGCTTCTGCACCGGCACGCCGGTCCAGGAGGCCACGATCTGGGCGATGTCCTCCTCGGTGACCATCGGCATGCGGTCGTCATCGGCGACGGCCGTGCTGGCGGTTTGGGTGGCCGTTGCTGTTGCCGTTTCGGTGGCGGCGGCCGTGGCGTCAGCCTCGGGCTTGGCGGCCTCCGGCTCCTCCTTGCGGCTCTGCAGGATCGTGCGGATCTGGTCGCGCAGCTCCACCTCCTTGTCTCGCAGTTCACCGGCTTTGGTGAAGTCCTGCTCGCGAACGGCGTCCTCCTTCTCCTTCTGGATCTGGCGCAGCTGCTTGTCGATCTCCTTGGCCGCCGGCGGCAGCTTGGAGTTCATCAGCCGCACGCGGCTGCCGGCCTCGTCCACCAGGTCGATGGCCTTGTCGGGCAGGAAGCGATCCGAGATGTACCGGTCGCCCAGGGTGGCGGCGGCCACCAGTGCCTCATCGGCGATCTTGAGGCGGTGGTGGGCCTCGTAGCGCTCCTTCAGGCCCCGCAGGATCTCGATGGTGTCGTCCACGGAGGGCTCGCCCACCTGCACAGGCTGGAAGCGGCGCTCCAGGGCTGCATCCCGCTCGATGTGCTTGCGGTACTCATCCAGGGTGGTGGCGCCGATGCACTGCAGCTCGCCGCGGGCCAGGGCCGGTTTGAGGATGTTGGCGGCGTCGATGGCCCCCTCGGCGGCACCGGCGCCGATCAGGGTGTGCACTTCGTCGATCACCAGGATCACGTTGCCCGCGCCCCGGATCTCCTCCATGATTTTCTTGAGGCGCTCCTCAAACTCACCGCGGTACTTGGTGCCGGCCACCAGCAGGCCGATGTCGAGGGTGAGAACGCGCTTGTCTTCGAGGATGTCGGGCACATCGCCGGAGTTGATGCGCTGGGCCAGGCCCTCGGCGATGGCGGTTTTGCCCACGCCGGGTTCGCCAATCAGCACCGGGTTGTTCTTGGTGCGGCGGCCCAGGATCTGGATCACCCGCTCGATTTCGTGTTGGCGGCCCACCACCGGGTCGAGCTTGCCGTCGGCGGCCTGCTGGGTGAGGTTGCTGCCAAATTCATCCAGGGTGGGCGTTTTGGTGGAGCCCTTGCCGCCGCCGCCACCGCTGGCCACCTCGGCGGTTTCGCCCAGCATGCGGATCACCTGGGTGCGCACCTTCGCCAGGTCGACGCCGAGGTTTTCCAGCACCCGTGCGGCCACCCCTTCGCCCTCGCGGATCAGGCCCAGCAGCAGGTGTTCCGTGCCGATGTAGTTGTGCCCCAGCTGGCGCGCTTCCTCCAGCGACAGCTCCAACACCCGCTTGGCCCGGGGTGTGAACGGAATCTCCACCGCCACGAAGCCGGAACCGCGGCCGATGATCTTCTCCACCTCAACGCGGGCGTCCTTGAGGTTGACCCCCATCGACTTGAGCACCTTGGCGGCCACGCCGGTGCCCTCACCGATCAGCCCCAGCAGGATCTGCTCGGTTCCCACGAAGTTGTGGCCGAGGCGGCGGGCCTCCTCTTGGGCCAGCATGATCACCTTGATGGCCTTCTCGGTAAACCGCTCGAACATGGGGCGGGACCACGCGCATGTGTTCCCAACCTATCAGGGTTGGATGGGTGTGTGTGGCGCAGCGCTGGTGGGGCCCAAAACCATTGCCCCAGCAGGGGATGTCCGGCCTGATTTCAACAATTCAGCCGCCAAAGAATTTCGGTTGTTCGCATCAGGAAAGGGCGGCAATCCGCACCCCCTGCGCATCCTGTAACCGCCGCCATTGGACCAGAGCATCGTCTCCGTTGCGGTAGTAGGCGCGACGGACGCCGGCGGTGCTGAATCCGCAGCGGCCATAGAGCGCCAGGGCGGCGGCGTTGCCGGCGGCCACCTCCAGGGTGGCGTGGGCCGCTCCCCGGGCCGCCGCCTGCGCCAGCAGCAGCTCCAGCACCTGCCGGCCCAGCCCCTGCCGCCGTTGGGCCGGGTCCACCGCCACGGCGGTGATGTGCAGCTCATCCACCACCAGCCAACCGCAGGCCAGGGCCACCAGGGCATCCCCCTGGAGCAGCCCCCAGCAGGGGCGGCGGGGGTCCTCCAGCTCGCGCTGCCACTGCTCGGTGGTCCACAGCCCCCCAAGGGCCCGTTGATCCAAATCCACACAGGCCTGCAGCTGCTCCAGGCCCAGGGCCCGGGCCTGCGGCGTGGGGATGGAGGGGGGCACGGCAGGCGCCGCAGGGGGTCTCCTTAGGATCGCCCGATGACCAGCACCCCCACAGCCGCCGTGGCCCTGCGGCCCTACGAAGCCGGGCGCGACTGCGCCAGCCCCAACCGCAACCTCACCCCCGTGACCACCGGCCTCGATCCGGAGGGGCGGCTGGTGGTGGGCGGCTGCCTGTTGAGCGACCTGGCCCGCCGCTATGGCACACCCTTGTATGTGCTGGATGAGGCCACCCTGCGGGGCACGGCCCAGGCCTACCGCCACGCCCTGGTCAGCCACTACCCCGGTGCCGCACTGGCCCTGTATGCCTCCAAGGCCAACAGCAGCCTGGCGATCACCGCCGTGGTGGCCGATGAGGGCCTGGGGCTCGATGCGGTGTCGGCCGGGGAGCTGCTCACCGCCGTGCAGGGGGGCATGCCGCCGGAGCGGATCGTGTTCCACGGCAACAACAAGAGCGCCGAGGAGTTGCGCCTGGCGGTGGAGCTGGGCGTCACCGTGGTGGCCGACAACTGGCTCGACCTGGAGCAGCTGGAGGCCCTCCAGCCCAGCCAGCCGGTGCGGCTGATGCTGCGCTTCACCCCGGGCATTGAGTGCCACACGCACGAGTACATCCGCACGGGCCACCTGGACAGCAAGTTCGGTTTCGACCCCGACCAGCTGGTGGCGGTGCTCCAGCACCTGAAGGGCTGCGCCTGGGCCCAGGTGAGCGGGCTCCATGCCCACATCGGCTCGCAGATCTTTGAGCTGCAGCCCCACCGCGACCTGGCGGCGGTGATGGCCGATGCCCTCAAGCTGGCCCGCGACCTGGGCCACCCGGTGAGCGACCTCAACGTGGGCGGCGGCCTGGGCATCCGTTACGTGGAGAGCGACGATCCGCCGTCGATCGAGGCCTGGGTACGCACCGTGGCCGAGGCGGTGGCCGCCGCCTGCCAGGAGCGGGGCCTCGACCTGCCGCGGCTGCTGTGTGAGCCGGGCCGCTCCCTGGTGGCCACCGCCGGGGTCACCCTCTACAGCGTGGGAAGCCGCAAGCAGATCCCTGGCATCCGCACCTACCTCTCGGTGGATGGCGGCATGAGCGACAACCCGCGGCCGATCACCTACCAATCCCGCTACACCGCCGTGTTGGCGGATCGCCCCGGGGCCGAGGCCACAGACACCGTGACCCTGGCGGGCAAGCACTGCGAATCCGGCGACGTGCTGCTCAAGGACCTCACCCTCCCCCCCACCGCTACCGGCGACGTGCTGGCCGTGTTCGCCACCGGCGCCTACAACGCCTCGATGGCCTCCAACTACAACCGCATTCCGCGGCCGGCGGCGGTGCTGGTGCACGACGGCCAGGCGGAGCTAGTGCAGCGCCGCGAGCAGCCAGAGGAACTGCTGCGCTACGACGTTTTGCCCGAGCGGCTGCGGCCGGTACCCTGAGCCCAGGCGCGGCGGTTGTGCAGCGGTGGGGGGCGTGTTCGGCTTGATCCAGCTGGGGGTGGTGCTGGATCTGCTGTTGGCCACAGCCCTGGGCATGGTGTTGTTGGCGCGGGTCAATGAACCCCGCACCCTGTGGTTGTTGCGCGGCTATCTCACCCTGGTGGCGGTGGCCTGGGTGGTGCAGCGCTACGCCAACCTGCCGCTCACCAGCAAGCTGATTGATGCGCTGGTGATGGCCTGCAGCCTGGCCCTGGCGATCCTCTGGCAGGGGGAGTTGCGGCGCCTGATGGAGCTGCTGGGCACGGGGCGCCTGGATGTGCTGTTCGGCAGCCAGCGGGCCAACAAGTTGGCCTCCGGGTCGGTGCCCGTGCTCAGCGAAGCGGCGGGGCGCCTGTCGCAGTTGCGGCGTGGTGGCCTGATCGTGGTGGACCTTGGCAGCGACCTGCGCCCCGAAGACTTCCTCAACCCCGGCATCGCCCTCGACGCCCAGCTGTCGGTGGACCTGCTGCTCAACCTGTTTGCCCTCGACACCCCCCTGCACGACGGCGCCGTGCTGGTGAAGGGCAACCGGATCCTGTCGGCGGGGGTGATCCTGCCCCTCTCGCGCCAGGGGCTCAACCGCTTCGGCACCCGCCACCTGGCGGCCCTGGGCATCACCGAGCGCTTCGACCGCTGCCTCTGCATCGTGGTGTCGGAGGAAACCGGCACCCTGTCGCTGGCCCGCCAGGGGCGCCTGGAGCGGCCCATCACCAGCAGCCGTCTTCAGGAGCTGCTGGCGGAGGCCCTGGCCCAGGGGGCCAAGCCAGCCGCCAAGGCGGCTGGGCGTAGCGTGTCCGTCGACACGGCTGACCCGCTCGCATGAGTCGCTCCCTGGCGACCACCACCTCCGTTCAGGGCAACCGACCCTCGCGCTGCCTGCTGCCGGCCGGCCTCGATCCCGCCCGCCTGCCGGCCCATGTGGCCGTGATCATGGATGGCAACGGCCGCTGGGCCAACCAGCGTAAGCTGCCGCGGGTGATGGGCCACCGCGAGGGGGTGGAGGCGCTGAAGCGCACCCTGCGGCTCTGCAGCGACTGGGGCATCGGGGCCCTCACCGCCTACGCCTTCTCCACCGAAAACTGGAGCCGCCCGGGGGAGGAGGTGAGCTTCCTGATGGCCCTGTTTGAGCGGGTGTTGGCGCGGGAGCTGCAGGCCCTGGATCAGGAGCAGGTGCGCATTCGCTTCCTGGGCGACCTGGAGCAGCTGCCGGAGGGGCTGCAGCAGCTGATCGCCGATGCCACCGCCCGCACCGCCGCCAACACCGGCATTCACTTCAACGTGTGCACCAACTACGGCGGACGCCGTGAGCTGGTGCGCGCCGCGCGGCTGCTGGCCCAGCAGGTGGCCCGCGGTGAGTTGGATCCGGCCGACATCGATGAGGCCGCCTTCGCCGCCCAGCTGCACACCAGCGGTGAGCGCGACCCCGACCTGCTGATTCGCACCAGCGGCGAGCAGCGCATCAGCAACTTCCTGCTCTGGCAGCTGGCCTACGCCGAGCTGCACATCACCGATGTGCTCTGGCCCGATTTCGATGAGGCGGCCCTCACCGCCGCCCTGCTCGACTACCAGAACCGCCAGCGCCGTTTCGGCGGTGTGGAGTCGGGTCTGACCTGACCGTTCGCCATCTCCTCCCCTCGCCCCCTTCCCCGGAGCGCCCGCCCCTTGACCGCCTCCCCGCTGCAGCTCCGCCACGACTGGAGCACCGCCGAGATCCAGGCGCTGCTGAAGCTGCCGCTGATGGAGTTGCTGTGGCGGGCCCAGGCGGTGCACCGCGAGGCCAACCCCGGCTACCGCGTGCAGCTGGCGTCGCTGTTGAGCGTGAAAACAGGCGGCTGCGAGGAGGACTGCGCCTATTGCCCCCAGTCGATGCACAACAGCAGCGACGTGACGGGCCGCCCGGAGCTGGAGGTGGAGCCGGTGCTGCAGCGGGCCCGGGCCGCCAAGGCCGCCGGTGCCCACCGCTTCTGCATGGGCTGGGCCTGGCGCGACATCCGTGATGGCGCCCCCTTCGACGCCATGCTCACCATGGTGCGCGGCGTGCGGGAGCTGGGGCTGGAGGCCTGCGTCACCGCCGGCATGCTCACCGACAGCCAGGCCGAGCGGCTGGCGGAGGCGGGCCTCACCTCCTACAACCACAACCTCGACACCAGCCCCGAGCACTACGACCGGATCATCACCACCCGCACTTACCAGGAGCGGCTGGAAACCCTGCAGCGGGTGCGCCGGGCCGGCATCTCCATGTGCTGCGGCGGCATCATCGGCATGGGGGAAACCCTCACCGACCGCGCCTCCCTGCTGCAGGTGCTGGCCAGCCTCAACCCCCACCCGGAGAGCGTGCCGATCAACGCCCTGGTGGCGGTGGAGGGCACACCGCTGCAGGAGCAGCCGCCGGTGGATCCGCTCGAGCTGGTGCGGATGGTGGCGGTGGCCCGCATCCTCATGCCCCACAGCCGGGTGCGCCTCAGCGCCGGCCGCGAAACCCTCTCCCGTGAGGCCCAGGTGCTGTGCCTGCTGGCGGGGGCCGATTCGATCTTCTACGGCGACACCCTGCTCACCACCGGCAACCCCGACGTGGCGGCCGACCGGGAGCTGTTGGCGGCCGCCGGCGTCAGCGCCTGGGAGCAGCCGGTGCCGGCATGACCGTGCAGGTGGCGGCCTTTTACGGCTTCACCGCCCTGGATGGTGCCGTGTTGCCGGCCCTGCAGGAGGAGCTGAAGCGGCTGGCCGCGGCGGCCGGGTTGCGGGGCACGGTGTTGCTGGCCCAGGAGGGGGTGAACGGCACGGTGAGCGGTCAGGCGCCCGGGGTGCAGCGGCTGCTGGACCGGCTGCGGCAGCTGCCCGGCCTGGGGCAGCTGGAGGCCAAGGTCAGCCAGGCGCCTGAGCAGGCCTTCCACCGCCTCAAGGTGCGGCTGAAGCGCGAAATCGTGACCATGGGCTGCCCCACCGTGAGGCCGGCGGAGCAGGTGGGCACCTACGTGCCGCCCCAGCAGTGGGAGGCGCTGATCCGGGATCCCGGCACCCTGGTGGTGGACACCCGCAACGCCTACGAGGTGGGGGTGGGCACCTTTGAAGGGGCGATCCACCCCGGCACCGCGAGCTTCCGCGAGTTTCCCGCCTGGGTGGAGAGCACCCTGCGGCCGCTGGTGGAGCAGCGCAAGCCCAAGGCGATCGCCATGTTCTGCACCGGCGGCATCCGCTGCGAGAAGAGCACCGCCTACCTGCTGCAGCGGGGGTTTGAGCAGGTGCACCACCTGCAGGGGGGCATCCTGCGCTACCTCGAGGAGGTGCCCGAACAGGGCAGCAGCTGGCGGGGGGAGTGTTACGTGTTCGACCAGCGGGTGAGCGTGAACCACCGGCTCGAGCCCGGCAGCTACCGCCTCTGCCATGCCTGCGGCCTGCCGCTCTCGCCCGCCGATCGCGATCACCCCGCCTACCGGGAGGGGGTGAGCTGCCCCCACTGCATCGCCCGCTTCAGCGACGCCGATCGGGAACGCTTCGCCGAACGCCAGCGCCAACTGCAGTTGGCCCAGGGCCGCGGCCAGGCCCACATCGGTGCGCCGATGCCCGGGGCCTGAACGGGCCGGTGGAAGCCTCAGCCGCGGTGCTCTACAGCTTTCGGCGCTGCCCATATGCGATCCGGGCGCGGCTGGCCCTGGCGGCGGCTGGTCTGCGGCCGGGGTTGGACCTGGAGCTGCGGGAGGTGGCGCTGGCCGCGAAGCCACCGGAGCTGCTGGCGGCCTCCGCCAAGAGCACCGTGCCGGTGTTGGTGCTGCCCGATGGCACGGTGCTCGATCAGAGCCTGGCGATCATGCACTGGGCGCTGGAGCAGTCGGACCCTGACGGCTGGTGGCAGGGCTGGGATGGGGAGGCGCGCCAGTGCATGGCCGAGCTGATCCGCGAGAACGATGGCCCCTTCAAGCACCATCTCGATCGCTGCAAATACCCCGATCGCTACCCGGGGGAGCCATCGGCGGACCATCGCCGCGCGGCCCTTGCCATCCTGCGGCATTGGCAAGCGCGGCTCACCCCCGGCGGTGGGCTGCTGGGGGCGCGGCTCTCCCTGGCGGATTGGGCCCTGTTGCCCTTCGTGCGTCAGTTCCGCGGGGCCGATGCGGCGGCCTTCGACGCCGAGCCCGACCTGAAACCGCTGCGGGCCTGGCTGCAGCGCTTCGAGGCGTCGCCCCAGCTGGCGGAGGTCCTGGAGGAGCCCTGGGGGCCGCGGCGCCCCTGGCGTTCTCCTCAATGGCTCTATCACCTGGCCCTGGCGGAGGATTGGCGGGCCTGCCGCGCCAGCGGCAGCAGCTACCGCATCTCCACCCGCGGCCAGAGCTTGGAGCAGGTGGGATTCGTGCACCTCAGCCGGGCTGATCAGGTGGAGGCCACCGCCGCGCGCTTCTACGGCGACCTCCCAGCCGGTGCCGTGCAGCTGCTCACGCTCTGCCCCGCGCGGCTGGCGGCGGCGGGCCTGGAGGTGCGCCTGGAGCCGGTGGGCCCCAGCGGTGAGCTGTTCCCCCATCTGTATGGCCCCGTGCCGCTGGGGGCGGTGTTGCGGGTGGAGAGCGATCCATGAGTGGGGAGCTGCCCAGCCTGGCGGCGGTGGAGCAGCGGGCCGCGGCGGCGGGGCTGCTGCTGCGCCTGCAGTGCCGGCCGCTGCTGGCCTTGCAGCCGCTGCGGGTGGTGGTGGCCCGGCCGCGGCCGGGGGCGCCGCCGTTGCTGCTGGGGGAGCTCAAGGGCTGGGCGGTGCCCCTGCCCGATGGCCTGCAGCTCGACACCATGCGGGTGCAGGGCGAGGGCACCCAGCTGGTGGGGCCGCTCATCTGGTGCGCCAGCTTCGCCTGGGCCCTGGAGGCCACCCCCTGCCGGCGGGCGCGGTTGCTGGCCATCCGCGACAACGACAGCCAGCACCGCCGCCTGGTGCGCTACTTCCGCCAGCTGGGGTTTGAACCGGTGCGGGAGTTGGGGGCCGCCGCCAGCGACCTGCCCCTGCGGCTGGTGTGGGGTGGCTCCGGCCTGTTGATGCGCGGCGACTGCGCCGATGGCCTGGCGCGGGCCTGGCGGCAGCTGCAGCGCCGCTGAGCTAGGCCGTTGCCGCGTGGTAGCTGCTGCGCACCAGCGGCCCGGAGCGCACCATGGCAAAGCCCAGCTCGCGGGCGATCGCTCCGAGTTGATCGAATTCCTCCGGGCTCCAGTAGCGGGCCACGGGGATGTGGGCCAGGGAGGGCCGCAGGTATTGCCCCAGGGTGAGGCGCTGGCAGTCGACGCTGCGCAGATCCCGCATCGCCTCCACCACCTCCTCAAAGGTTTCCCCAAGGCCCAGCATCAGGCCGCTCTTGGTGGGAATGTCTGGCGCCAGCTCGCGAGCAGCGGCCAACAGCGCCAGGGAGCGGCGGTAGGTGGCGCCGCGGCGCACCTCCCCCTGCAGGCGCTGCACCGTCTCCAGGTTGTGGTTGAAGCACACCGGCCGTGCCGCCAGCACGGCGGCCAAACGTTGCCGTTGGGCGGCGATCGCCTCGGCCTCGTCGCGATGGCCCCCCCAGAAGTCGGGGGTGAGCACCTCGATCGCCACCTGCGGCTGCCGTTGCCGGATCGCCGCCATGGTGGCGGTGAACAGGCTGGCGCCGTGGTCGGGCAGGTCGTCGCGGGCCACGGCGGTGAGCACCACGTAGGAGAGCCCGAGGGTCTCCACCGCCTGCGCCACCCGCTCGGCTTCGGCGGCATCCAATGGCGCTGGCGCCTCGCCCTTGTCCACCTGGCAGAAGGCGCAGCTGCGGGTGCAGATCGGCCCCCCCAGCAGGAAGGTGGCGGTGCCGGCGGCGTAGCACTCGCCGCGGTTGGGGCAGCGGCCCTCCTCGCAGATGGTGTGCAGGCGCTGTTGCTTCACCACCGCCTGCACGGTTTCCAGATCGCTGGCGTTGCCGATGGGGCTGCGGATCCACGCCGGCAGGCGTTCGGCCGGCGGGGTGGCGCTGTAGCGGCTGCGGCGGGGTTGCGCGGTGCCCATCACTCCAGCCGGCGGCGGCCTTCGAGGGCCCGGGCGAGGGTCACCTCATCGGCGTATTCCAGTTCGCTGCCCACCGGCAGCCCGTAGGCGATGCGGCTCACCTGGGTGAAGGGCTTCAGCAGCCGCGCCAGGTAGAGGCTGGTGGTGTCCCCCTCCACGCTGGGGGTGAGCGCCAGGATCACCTCGGTGATGCCGTCGCGGTCGACCCGCTCCACCAGCGACTGGATCTGCAGCAGCTCTGGGCCCACCCCATCCATCGGGGAGATCAGGCCGCCGAGCACGTGGTAGCTGCCCTTGAACTCGCGGGTGCGCTCGAGGGCCAGCAGATCCCGCGAGTCGGCCACCACGCAGATCACGCCGGTGTTGCGTTCTGGGTTGCGGCAGATCTCACACAGCGGTTCGGCCGACAGGTGAAAACAGCGGGTGCATTGGCCCACCTGGCTGCGGGCCGCCAGCAGGGCATCGGCGAAGGCCTGAATCTGCTCACTGGGCTGGCGCAGCAGGTGCAGCGCCAGCCGCTGCGCCGTGCGCGGACCGATGCCCGGCAGCCGCTCGAACTGGTCAATCAGCCGAGCCAGGGGGCGGGTGAAGCCGCTCAGGGGGCATGCCACAGCTGGGTGGAATCTAGGGGCAGCGGCCCGGGGCGGCGGGCCAGAATGGCGCCACGACCGCACGCCCCGCCGCCGCATGCCCGCTCCGCAGCCCCGCACCGGCCGGCGCACTCCCCAGCTCTCCGCGCTTTCCGCCCTGGTGGCCCTGGCGCTGGCGGTGCTGCTCAGCGCCTGCAGCGCCGCGGCGGCCGGGCTCAATTCGTTTCAGAGCCCCGACGGCCGCTACGCCTTCCTCTACCCCACCGGTTGGACGCGGGTGCAGGTGAGCGACGGCCCCCAGGTGGTGTTCCACGACCTGATCAACGCCGATGAAACCCTGAGCCTGGTGATCTCGGATGTGAACACCACCAACAGCCTCGACGACCTGGGCAGCGCCGTGGCGGTGGGGGAGAAGCTGCGCCGTGTGGTGATTGCGCCGGATGGCAGCGGCCGTGAGGCGGAGCTGGTGGAGGCGGTGGAGCGCGAAGACGGCGGCCGCACCTTCTACGACCTGGAATACGCCGTGCACCTCAACGACCGCGACCGCCATGAGCTGGCCACGGTGGTGGTGGACCGGGGCCGCCTCTACACCCTGGCCGCCAGCACCAATGAGCGGCGCTGGCCCAAGGTGAAGACCCTCTTCCACCAGGTGATCACCTCCTTCACGCTGCAGATCTGATGGCGGCGGCCGCCGCTGCCGGCGATGTGGTGATCGTCGGCGCCGGCCTGGCGGGTTCCCTGCTGGCCCTGGAGTTGCGGGCCCTGGGGCGGGAGGTCACGCTGCTGCACGCCTGCCAACCCGGGATCGAGAGCGCCACCGCCATCAGCTACGGCGCGGTGCCGGGATGGCCCCTGGCCTCAACGCCCCTGGCGCGGGCTGCGGCGCAGGCGGGGCGGCACTGGCGGCGGTTGCAGCGGAGTCACGGCGACCTGGGCTGGCGGCCACGGCCGCTGCGGCTTCAGGGGGGTGGGGCCATGGCGGCCCTGGCTGGGCTGTGGCCGCGGGCCTGCTCCCAGGTGGACACGGCGGTGCTGCAGGCGTTGTTGCCGCAGCGGCTGGCGGCGGCCGGGGTGCAGAGTCGGATCGCCCCGCTGCAGGGCCTGGAGCCCGCCGGTGGCCACTGGCGCTTGGTGCTGGAGGACGGCCACCCAGAGCAGGCCGCCACCGTGGTGCTGGCCGCCGGGGGCCGCAGCCGGGCGCTCTGGCCCCACCTGCCGGCCCGGTTGTGCTGCAGCTGGGCAGCGGTGTTGGAGCTGCTGGCGTTTCCTGCCCGCCTGGGGCGGCCGGCCCTGTGGCTGCCCCAGCGGTTTTCGCGCTTGGCACTGGAGGGGCGCGCCGCTGGCTTGGTGGAGCCCGCCTGGGTGGTGGATCCCGGCCTGGTGCCCCATGGTGATGGGGCGCTGCTGGGCCAGCTCAGCCTGGTGCGGCCGCAGGGGATGGCGGCGGCGGCGTTGCCGCCGCCCGAGGCCGAGGCGCTGCTTCGGGCGGGCCTGGCGGCCCACCCCTGGGGGGGACAGTGGGCTGAGCAGCCGGGGCAGCTGCGGCAAGCGCCGGTGGCCTTCACCACCGCCGGGCCGCCGCTGGTGGGGCCCGTGCCCCAGGCCGAGGGTCTGTGGGTGTTCAGCGGCTTCAGTGCCGGCTTCAGCCAGGTGCCGGTGTTGGCGCCGCTGCTGGCTGCTGGCCTAGCGGCGGCCCCTGGGCCGGCGCAGCGGGCGCGGTGGCGCCTGCAACAGCTGGGGGTCTGGCCCGCCGGGGGCTGACAGCGGCAGCCGCTTCCCCCATGCTGGTGGCCATGACGCAGGCCTCGACCACCGCTCTGCTGCCCCGGGCCCGGCGACGCGTCGAACAGCTGCAGCTGCGCTGGCGGGGCCTCACCGACCACCAGCAGGTGGGGGTGTGCCTGGCGGGGGTGGGGGGTTGGCTGGTGCTGTGGGCCCTGTTCTGGCCCGTGCCCACCGAGGTGCAGGGCACCGGTGTTCTGATTTACCCCGACAACGCCGGCATCCTCAACGCCCGCTTCGGCGGCCAGGTGCGCCGGGTGTTCGTGGGTGTGGGCCAGCGCGTGCAGCAAGGCCAGGTGCTGATGGAGCTGTACCTGCCTGTGCTGGAGAGGGAGCTGCAGCAGCAGCGCGGCAATCTGCGCCAGCTGGAGCGCCACAACCAGAAGCTCGATTACCGCGATGGCCTGCGGCTGCTCACCGAACAGCGGGCGCTGAGCACGGCCTTGGCCAAATTCGCCGATGACCGGCGGCGGTACGGCACCCTCCAGGCCACCTATGCCGAGAAACTGCGCAACCTCAATTGGCTGGCCCGGCGGCAGGTGGTGGCGCCGCTGGCGTCGGAGGTGGTGTCCGCCGAGCAGGGGCTCACCAACACCAGCGTCAGCCTGGATGACATCAAGATCCAGGAGCGCACGGTTGTCACCAATTACCAGCAGGTGAAGCTCAACCTGGAGACGCAGGCTCTGCAGCGCCGTTACCAGATCGACGACCTCAAGCGCCAGATCCGTGTGACCGAAGCGCGCATCGCCTATGACGGCAAGGTGGAGGCGGGCCGGGATGGCACCGTGCTCGACCTGCAGGTGATCCCGGGGCAGACGGTGGGCATGGGGCAGCGGCTGGGCACGATCGGCCGGCCGGAGCAGCCCATCCCCCGCAGCCGCCCGTTGCGGGCCGTGGCCTACTTCGCCCCCGCCGATGCCCGGCGCTTGCCGCTGGGGTTGCCGGTGGAGGTGGTGCCGCAGTGGAACCAGCGGGGCCGCTTCGGCGGCATCGTGGGCAAGGTGAGCCAGGTGCTCACGCTGCCCGCCACCCAGGAGGACATCTCCACCACCATCGGCAACCCGCAGCTGGCGGAGGAGCTCACCAAGAACGGCCCGGTGATGCGCAGTGAAATTGCCCTGGAGCGGGATCCCCGCAGTGTGGATGGCTACCGCTGGACCCTCTCCGGGGGTAGCGGTGTGTTCCCGATCCGCGATGGGCTCACCATCACCACCCACGCTTACGTGGAGTGGCGTTCTCCGATCACCTACGTGATTCCGGGCCTGCGCTCGCTCACGGGTGGCTACCGCAGGCCCTGGATCGACCTGCGCTGGAACCTGCCCTTCCTGCGTCAGCCGGGCGCGCTGTCATGACCCGCCCCTGGCTCCGGATCCGCAACCCGCTGCTGCGCCAGGAGTTGCCTTGGCTGGTGGCCGAGGTGGTGTTGCTGCTGATCCTGTTCAATTCGAACCCTCCGGAGCTGTGGTTCTGGTTGGTGGTGCTGTTGGTGCTGTTGCTCTATCGGTTGGAGCGTTGGTGGTCGTCGCGGCCTGGGGCCTGAGCTGCAGCTGCGGATCGAGGGGCTCGGCGGGGTTGCGGGGAACCGGCAGCAGCTCCCGCAGCAGCTGGGCATAGGTGAGGTTCACCCCGATGGTGGCGTTCAGCCGCTGCACCAAGCTGTTGATCAGCCGGTCTTGGGTGATCGATACGTCCAGTTCGCTGGAGAGCCCAGTGATGTAGCGCAGCCGGACATCCCGGAAGGCCTCCAGGGCGGCGGCCACCCCGCGGCGGGCAGAGCTCAGTTTGGCCAGGCTCGCCTCATGGTTAAAGAACGACTGTTCGAGGCGCAGGCGGATGTCGTTGCGGCTGGCGGCGTACTGCTGGGCGGCGGCGGCTTCGCGGCGCGCCAAGGCCCGGGCCTGGCCGGCGGTGGTGCCTGCATCGAACAGCAGCCAGTTGAGGCTGAGCCCCACCGACCAATCCCAGCCGTTTTTGGCACTCAGGGGTAGGGCGGTGGCACCGCAGCAGCCGCCGCCCCCCAGTTCGATGTTGCTGAGGCTGGTCTGGCTGCCGGTGCCCCCACTGGCGGCAAACAGCGAGAGCCGCGGCAGCAGCCCCGCCGCGGTGGCCTGCTTCTGTTGGGCCAGGGCGGCCCGGGTGGCCAGCACCGCCTCCAGCTCAGGGTTGCCGCGGTAGGCCGCCAGCAGGCTCTCCTCCAGGTTGAGGGGCCAGCGGGGTTGCACCTGAATCGGATCGCTGGCGCTGGGGGTGATCTCGGGGGGCAGGTTGAGCAGCAGCCCCAGCCGCCGCCGTGCCACGGCGCGGTCGGCCATCGCCTGGATCAGGGTCTCTTCATCGGCGGCCTGGATGGCCCGGCGCCGCAGCACATCCAGCCGCGGCACCAGGCCGGCCTGTTTGAGGTCGAGACTGTCCTGCAGCAACAGCAGGTCGTTGCGCAGGTTGGCGTCGTACACCCGCACCAGCTGTTCCGTGCGCTGCAGCTGGTAATAGGCCTCGCTCACCTGCAGCTGCAGAACCCGCAGCCCGTTGGCGTAACTGCTGCGCTGCTGCTCCAGGCTGGAGCGGGCTGCAAGCACCCTGGGGGTGCGGGCGAAGTCCAGCAGGGCGTAGTTGAGCTGCAGGCCACCCTCAAAGCCCGTCACGCTGGTGGTCATGGCGGCGTACCCCCCATCCCGCACATAGAAGGGGCCGGCGGTGGGCAAACCATTCGAGCCCTGCAGGCCATTGGGGGAGAACAGCGGCGCCGGCAGCCAGCTGTTGCTCTCCAAGGAGGTGGTGAGGGTGCGGTTGCCCTCGTAGGCCCCGGTGGCGAAGGCGCTGAGGGTGGGCCAGTAGGTGCCGCTGGCGGCCTGAAAGCTGGCCAGGGCGGCGGCCACCTGCTCCCGCTGGGCCTGCAGGTTGGCGCTGTTGGCGAAGGCCACCGCCAGGGCCTGTTCGAGGCTCAGGCCGGCGATGCTGCCCTTGCGCAGCTGCTGCGGGGTGGGCAGGGCCAAGGGTGCCGCCGGCAGGCTTTGCCGGGGTTGCAGCGTGCCCTGGGGCGGTTGGTTGGCGCGGATCAGGTTGGCGGGTAGGGCCGGTGTGGTGAGCCCATCGCCCACCGGCGGTTGGGGCTCCGCCGGCAGCAGCTGATCGAGGGCACGCAGCTCGGCATCCAGGCGCTGCCAGTTGCGCTCCAGCAGCTCCGTGCTCCCCGTGGCCCGGGGCGCCGCCTGGGCGGCCGCGGGGCTAACCCCCAGCAGGGGTGAGAGCCCCAGCAGCAGGGCCAGGGCGCGGCTGCTGCGGGCCACGCGGCGGTGTTCAGCCGCTGCTGATGATTGCTGCCCAGCTGGTTTGGCCATCGCGGATCGCCTGTTCGGCCTGCCGGCACAACAGCAGCCGCGAGGCTATTCGCTCCAACCGCTGCAGCGATGCACGGTTGACCTGCGGATTGTTGAGCTCCTCACGCAGCTGCTCCCAGCTGATGGGGCGTTCCAGCTCCTGATCGGGGGGATGGGGCAGGCCGCGGCGCTGGCGGATCTGATCCTCCCAGCGCTTGAGCTGCTCGGCCATGGCCAGCAGCAGATCCGCTTCACCGCGGTGCAGCCGCGCCACCAGCTCTGCATCCTGCACGGGCGGTGCCTGGTGCACCATGCCACCCACCATGGTCACCAGCCGCGAGGCGGCCGCATCGAAGCTGTTGAGCAGCCGCACCCCGGGTTGCCGCTCCGGCATCACCCCCAGCTCCTGGAGCAGTGCCGGGCGCTGCCGCCGCACCGCCAGCAGCTGGCCCCGCAGGTGCCGGTAGCTGTTCGCATCCACCGCATCGCCTTCCCCCATCACCCGCTGCGCCAGCTGGCGGTAGCAGCGCTGCAGCTGGGCCAGCAGATCGGCGTAGAGGTTGAGGCTGGTGTCCAATCCGCGGGAGGGCCACAGCAGT
>JBIKKZ010000132.1:0-5161 GCA_044360095.1 Vulcanococcus sp.
CCCCACGGGTGTGGCGTGCCAGCTGAAGCGGGCGGTCTGCCCGATGGCCGGCTCGGCCAAGGAGTCTTCGAGGAGCTCGCGGATCGCCATGGCTGGGGAGCACTCGGGCCAGCTTCGGGATCCAGGCTCGAGGATGCACGCGTCTGAGAGCTTTTGTGATCTCCTCCAGGGGGCCGTTACCCTGAGCCCGATGGCACAGCTTCCCGCCCCTGCGGCCCTGGTGCACGAGTGGTTCACCCCCCGGTCGGTGGGGGGCTCCGAGCTGGTGGTGCGGGAGCTGGATCCGCTGCTCGGCCAGCCCCCTCTCTTTTCGTTGGTGGATGGCGAAAGCCGCCGCCGCGGCAGCTGGCTCGAGGGCCGCACCATCCACACCTCATTCGTGCAGGGCCTGCCCTGGGGGGTGAGCCACGTGCAGCAGTACCTGCCGCTTTTGCCCCTGGCGATCGAGCAGCTGGATCTATCGGGTTACCCGTTGGTGCTCAGCAGCAGCCACCTGGTGGCCAAGGGGGTGCTCACCAGCCCCGACCAGTGCCACATCAGCTATGTGCACACCCCCGTGCGCTACGCCTGGGATCAGATGCACCCCTACCTGCACCAGTCGGCCCTGGCGCGGCGTGGCCTGGGGCCGTTGATCCGCTGGCAGCTGCACCGGCTGCGGCAGTGGGATGTGCTCAGCGCCCATCGCCCCGATGCCCTGATCGCCAACTCCCGCTTCACCGCCGCCCGCATCCAGCGCTACTGGGGCCGTGATGCCGCGGTTGTGCACCCGCCGGTGGCGGTGGAGCGCTTCCGCTGGGATCAGCCGCGCGACGACGTTTACCTGTGCCTGTGCCGCTTGGTGCCCTACAAGCGGGTGGACCTGGTGGTGGAGGCGTTCAACCGCACCGGGCTCCCCCTGGTGGTGATCGGCGATGGCCCGGAGCGGGCCCGGCTGCAGGCCTTGGCGGGCCCCAACGTCTCCATCCTGGGACGCCTCGGACAGGCGGAGGTGACCGACTGGTTGGGCCGCTGCCGCGCCTACGTGTATGCGGGCCTTGAGGATTTCGGCATTGCCCCCCTGGAGGCCATGGCCGCCGGTGCCCCGGTGATTGGCCTGGGCCAGGGGGGCCTGCTCGACACCGTGCGCTGCCTGGTGCGCGGCGACGGCCAGCCCACCGGGGTGTTGTTCCAGGAGCAGAGCGTGGCTGCGCTGGTGGACGCCCTGGAGCAGTTCGAAGCCCAACGGCTGTGGCGTCAGTTGCCGGCCGATTCGCTGCGGCAGTGGGCCGAGCAGTTCAGTCCGCAGCGGTTCCGCCAGCGGATGGCGGCGGCGATCGAGCGGGCTTGGGGGGAGCACCAGCGGCAGCTGGCCCAGCGCAGCTGTGCCCTGTCTGTGCCTCTGACCTGAGTGACCGCCGGCGCCATGGCAGCGCCGGGGTGCACTTCTTTAATGGGCGCACCTCGCCCGCGTTGCTGCGCCGATTTGTCTGCCGTTGTTTCGATCCCCGCTGAACGCACCGCCAGCACCCTGCTGGCGGGCCAGTCCAAGCGCGGGCGGTTGATCAAACGCAGCGGCGACATCGGCTTTTCGCTGCTGGTGCTGGCCCTGGGATCGCCGCTGCTGCTGCTGCTGGCGGTGCTGGTGAAACTCAGCTCCAAGGGCTCGGTGTTCTATTGCCAGCGGCGCATCGGCCGCGGCTACCGCGGCTTTGGGTGCCTCAAATTCCGCACCATGCGCAAGGACGCCGACCGGGTGCTGGCCCAGGTGCTCGCCTCCGATCCGGAGCTGCGGGCGGAGTTTGAGCGCGATTTCAAGCTCAAGAACGACCCGCGGATCACGCCCATCGGCAAGTTTCTGCGGCGCTCCAGCCTCGATGAACTGCCCCAATTCATCAACGTGCTCAAGGGGGAGATGAGCGTGGTGGGGCCCAGGCCGATCGTCTGGGATGAGCTGGAGCGCTACGGCCGCACCATGGATCAGGTGCTGTCGGTGCGGCCGGGGCTCACGGGCCTGTGGCAGGTGTCGGGCCGCAACAACCTCCCCTATGAAACCCGGGTGAAACTCGACCTCTTCTATGCCCGCAACCGCAGCTTCTGGCTGGATCTGGGCATCATCCTGCGCACCATCGGTGTGGTGCTGCTGCCGATGGACCGCGGCGCCTATTGAGTGCCCACCGCCAGGGCGGCGATCGGCAGCAGCCACAGCAGCTCCAGTCGGCCCGTGAGCGCCAGCATCCGCTCCACGCTCGCGGCGTTCGGCAGCGGCTGGCCCGCCGCCAGCAGCGGCTTGGCCTTGAGCTGATCGCCGTAGCGGTTGAGCCCCCCCAGCTGCACGCCGGTGCAATGGGCATAGGCGGCCTGGGAGAGGCCGGCGTTGGGCGATGGATCGGGGCCGCCATCGCGGCGGGCCAGGCGCCACAGCCGCCAGCCGCCACGCAGCCCATGGCCGGCCACCAGGGGCAGGGTCATGGCCACCAGCCGGCAGGGGAGCCACACCAGCAGGTCGTCGAGCCGGGCGCCGGCGGTGCCCAGCCAGCGCAGCCGGCCGCTGCGGTAGCCCAGCATCGAATCGAGGGTGCTGGCCGCCTTGAAGCCCCAGGCCAGGGCCAGGGGGCCTGGCCCCTGGAGGCTGGTGGCGCCCCACAGCAGTGCCCCCGCCGCCATCCAGAACAGGGGGGCAAACAGCCCATCCACGGCGTTCTCGCTGGCGGTTTCCGCCGCCGCCCGCAGGATCTCCCCGGCCTCCAGCTCGGCGGTGTCGCGGCCCACGATCCAGCCCAGGGCCCGGCGGGCGGCCCCCAGATCCGTGGGCCATGGCGCCAGCACCGCGCGCACCGCCTGTTCGAGGCTGCGGCCCGCCAGGGCGCTGGCCAGGGCGATCAGCAGCAGTGGTGTGGCGGCCGGCTGCGCCACCGCCAGCTGCTCCAGCCCCCAGCCCGCCAGGCCGCTGCCGCCCACCAGCAGCAGCGTGATCAGCAGCCCCGCCAGCCGCAGGGGCCCGGGGCGATCACCGGCCCAAATTTCCGCCAGCCGCCGCAGGCGGCTGATCCACCAGCCCATCACCACCACCGGGTGCGGGCACCAGCGGGGATCGCCGATCAGCCGGTCGAGGCCGGCGGCGGCGATCACCAGCAGCCAGGGGTTCAGGCCGCCTTCAGCCAGGAGAACATCGAGCGCAGGCCCTTGCCCACCTGCTCGATGGGGTGCTGGGCGTCGCGGTTGCGGATCTTCTGCATCTCCGGCTTGCCGGCGTCGCACTCGGCCACGAAGTTGCGGGCGAAGGTGCCGTCCTGGATGTCGGCCAGGATGCGCTTCATCTCCGCCTTGGTGTCGGCGGTGATCAGGCGCGGGCCGCTCACGTAGTCGCCGTACTCGGCGGTGTTGGAGATCGAATCGCGCATGGCGGTGAGGCCGCCCTTCACCATCAGATCCACGATCAGCTTCACCTCGTGCAGGCACTCGAAGTAGGCCAGCTCGGGCTGATAACCGGCTTCCACCAGGGTTTCGAAGCCTGCCTTCACCAGCTCGGAGAGGCCGCCGCAGAGCACCGCCTGCTCACCGAAGAGGTCGGTTTCGGTTTCTTCCTTGAAGTTGGTCTCCAGGATGCCGGCGCGGGTGCCGCCGATGCCCTTGGCGTAGGCCATGGCCAGGCCGCGGGCCTGGCCGGAGGCGTCCTGGTGGATGGCAAACAGGGCGGGCACGCCCATGCCGTTCTGGTATTCCCAGCGCACGGTGTGGCCGGGGCCCTTCGGGGCGATCATCACCACGTCCACATCGGCGGGGGGCTGGATCAGCTCGAAGCGGATGTTGAAGCCGTGGGCGAAGCTCAGCACCTTGCCGGCGCTGAGGTGGGGGGCGATTTCCTTGTCGTAGACAGCCTTCTGGAACTCATCGGGCAGCAGCACCATGATCCAGTCGGCCTTGGCGGCCGCATCGGCCACGCTCAGCACCTCGAGGCCATCGGCCTTGGCCTTCTCCGCGGAGCGGCTGCCCTCGTAGAGGCCCACCACCACGTTCACACCGCTGTCCTTGAGGTTGAGGGCGTGGGCGTGGCCCTGGGAGCCGTAGCCAATGATGGCCACCGTTTTGCCGTTCAGCAGGCTGAGGTCGGCATCGGTGTCGTAGTAGAGCTTGGCCATCGGGGCTGCGTCGGGCTGGGCAAAGGTCGAGCTTACGCAAGCGTCCGCCGGGCTCTGCCGCCGCTCAGGCCTCGGTGGGATGGGCGATGACGCGGTCGATCAGGCCGTACTCCACCGCCTCGGCGGCGCTCATGAAGTAATCGCGGTCGGTGTCCTTCTCGATCTTGGCCAGGTCCTGGCCGGTCATCTCCGCCATGCTCTGGTTGAGCATGTCCTTGATGCGCAGGATTTCGCGCGCTTCGATTTCAATGTCGCTGGCCTGGCGCTGGCTGGTGCCCCCCAGGGGCTGGTGGATCATGATCCGGCTGTGGGGCAGGGCCAGCCGCTTGCCCTTGGTGCCGGCCCCCAACAGGAAGGCCCCCATGGAGGCGGCCAGGCCCACGCAGATGGTCACCACCTCCGATTTCACGTATTGGATGGTGTCGTAGATCGCCAGGCCGGCGGTCACCGAGCCCCCCGGGGAGTTGATGTAGAGGTAAATCGGCTTGGAGTTGTCCTCCGAGTCGAGGTAGAGCATCTGCGCCACCAGGCTGTTGGCGATGGCGTCGTTCACCTCGGAGCCCAGGAACAGGATCCGCTCCACCCCCAGGCGGGTGTAGATGTCAACCCAGCGCTCGTACTGGCTGCCGGGGAGGCGGTAGGGAACGCTGGGGGTGCCGATGGGCATGGCGGGTCGGGAACGAGTGCGGTGCTGGAGGGGTGGGTGAGACGGCGGCCCGGGCAGGCCTGAGGCGGCTCAGCTGATGCCCGGGTTGCCGGGGCTGACGCCGGCGCCGGCGGGCACCGGGGCGGGCAGTTGCTTCTGGCTGCTGAGCACCCGGTCGATCAGGCCGTACTCCAGCGCCTCCTGGGCGGTGAGGTAGGTCATGCGGTCGGAGTCTTTGGAGAGCTGCTCCACGCTCTTGCCGGTGTTGGCCGAGAGCATCTCGAGCATGGTGCGCTTGTTGTGCAGCACCTCCTTGGCCCGGATCTGGATGTCGCTGGCCTGGCCGCGGGCGCCGCTGCGGGGCTGGTGCAGCACGATCGAGGCGTGGGGCAGGGCG
>JBIKKZ010000010.1:0-16424 GCA_044360095.1 Vulcanococcus sp.
CGAGGCATCGGCTTTGAGGAGGCGGTTTCGATGATGGTGAGCGGCTTCTGCCGCGATGTGTTCAACCAGTTGCCGATGGAATTCGCCGCCGAGGCCGACAAGCTGCTGGCCCTCAAGCTGGAGGGCTCCGTGGGCTGATCTGCCCCGCGGCCATCTGCCGTCGTGTCTGTCTCTGTTCCGCGTTCCCAATCCCCCCGATTCCCCTTCGCTCCGCTGTGATTCGCCCCGACGCCCCCGTGCTGCTTGAGATCCGCGACCTGCAGGCGCGGGTGGAGGACAAGGCGATCCTCAAGGGGGTGAACCTGACGGTGCGTGCCGGCGAGATCCATGCGGTGATGGGCCGCAACGGCAGCGGCAAAAGCACCCTCTCCAAGGTGTTGGCCGGCCACCCCGCCTACACCGTGACCGGCGGCTCGGTGACCTACCGCGGCGACAACCTGCTGGAGCTCGACCCCGAGCAGCGGGCCCGCATCGGCGTGTTCCTGGGCTTTCAATACCCGGTGGAAATCCCCGGGGTGAGCAACCTGGAATTTCTGCGGGTGGCCACCAACGCCCGCCGCGCTGAAACCGGCCTTGAGGAGCTCGACACCTTCGCCTTCGAAGACCTGGTGCGCGAGCGGCTGCAGGTGGTGCAGATGGATCCGGCCTTCCTGGAGCGCTCCGTGAATGAGGGCTTCAGCGGCGGCGAGAAAAAGCGCAACGAGATCCTGCAGATGGCGCTGCTGGAGCCGATGGTGGCGATCCTCGATGAAACCGATTCCGGCCTCGACATCGACGCCCTGCGCATCGTGGCCGGCGGTGTGAACCAGTTGGCCGGCCCCGACAACGCCACCCTGTTGATCACCCACTACCAGCGTCTGCTGGATGCGATCACCCCCGATTACGTGCACGTGATGGCGGCGGGTCGCATCCTGCGCACCGGCGGCAAGGAGTTGGCCCTCGAGTTGGAGCAGCGCGGCTACGACTGGGTGGATCAGGAGCTGGCGGCCCTGGAGGCGGCCGAGCCCCGCACCCCCGCGGAGGTGGCCTGAATGGCCGCCAGCCTCGCTGCGCCCTCGGGTCCGGCCACGGCCTGGCTCACCCCCTGGCTGGCCCAGCTGCCGCCCCCCGCCGGTGATCTGGCGGCGGTGCAGCAGCGCGGCCGCCGCGCCCTGGCGGAGCAGCCGCTCCCCGGCTCCCGCGATGAGGCCTGGCGCTTCACCGATCTCTCGCTGCTGGCCCAGCTGCCCCTGGCCCCTGCCGGCGCCGCGGCGCCGTTGCCGGCCCTGCCGCCGGAGCAGCCCGGGGTGCTACGGCTGCAGCTTGATGGCGTCAGCGATCCCCTGGCCGGCCTGAGCCTGCCCGCCGGGCTAACGCCCCTCAGCGCCGCCGAACTCGCCCAGGGCCTGGGCCACACCCTGGCGGCCACCGGCTGCGAGCACCACTGGCCCGTGGAGCTCAACCACGCCACCGCCGGCCGCGTGTTGGCCCTGCGGGTGGCCAGCCGCGCCCGGGTGCGCCTGGAGCTGGTGAGCAGCCAGCCGGCGGCCCTGCTGCCGCTGCGGCTGCTGCTGGTGCTGGAGGAGAAGGCCGAGCTGGAACTGAGTCAGGTGCTGTTGGCGGAGCAGCCGGGCCTCACCAGCCTGGTGCTGGAGGCCCACCTGGCCCGCGCTGCACGGCTGGAGCACGGGTTGGTGGCCCTGGGCACGCCGCAGGCGGCCCTGCTGGGCCAACTCGCCCTCGAGCAGGAGCCGGAGAGCGCCGTGACCCTCACCACCGTGACGGCTGGCTGGGGCCTGGCGCGGCTGGAGCCGCGGCTGTTGCAGGTGGATGGCCAGGCCCACAGCACCCTGCGGGGCCTGCAGCTGGTGGATGGCCGCCAGATCGCCGACACCCATAGCCACGTGCACTTCGGCGGGCCGGAGGGGCAGCTCGATCAGGTGCACAAGGCGGTGGCCGCCGGCCAGGGCCGCAGCGTGTTCAACGGCGCCGTGCGGGTGCCGCGGGCTGCCCAGCGCACCAATGCCGCCCAGCTGAGCCGCAACCTGTTGCTGTCGGATCGGGCCCGCATCGACACCAAGCCCGAGCTGGAAATCGTGGCGGACGACGTGAAGTGTGCCCACGGCGCCACCGTGAGCAGCCTGCAGACCGAGGAGCTCTTTTACCTGCAGAGCCGCGGCATCGATGCCGACCAGGCCGCCGGCCTGCTCAAGCGGGCCTTCTGTGAGGAGGTGCTGCGCCAGTTGCCCGCCCCCGCCCGCGCCTGCTGCCCCCCGGAGCGGCTGCAGCTGGATCTGCCATGACCAGCACCATTCCCGCTCCCGTGGCAACGTCCACCAACCTGGCCGCCGAGACCCGGCCCGATTTCCCCCTGCTGGCGCAGACCGCCTGTCTGGGGCAGCCGCTGATCTACCTCGACCACGCCGCCACCAGCCAGAAGCCCCGCCAGGTGCTGGCGGCCCTGCAGCACTACTACGACCACGACAACGCCAACGTGCACCGCGGTGCCCACCAGCTCAGCGCCCGGGCCACCGAGGGCTTTGAGGGGGCCCGCGCCAAGGCGGCGGCGTTCATCGGCGCCAGCTCCCCCAACGAGATCGTGTTCACCCGCAACGCCAGCGAGGCCATCAACCTGGTGGCCCGCAGTTGGGGCGAAGCCAACCTGCGCCCCGGCGATGAGGTGCTGCTCAGCGTGATGGAGCACCACAGCAACCTGGTGCCCTGGCAGCTGCTGGCCCAACGCACCGGCTGCGTGCTGCGCCACGCCGGCGTTACCGACAGCGGCGAACTCGACCTCAATGACCTGCGCAGCAAGCTCAGCGAGCGCACCCGCCTGGTGAGCCTGGTGCAGGTGAGCAACACCCTGGGGTGCCTCAACCCCATCGCCGAGGTGGCCCAGCTGGCCCATGGCGCCGGGGCGCTGCTGCTGGTGGATGCCTGCCAGAGCTTGCCCCACCTGCCGGTGAACGTGGCGGCCCTGGGGGCTGATTTCCTCGTGGGCAGCTCCCACAAGCTCTGCGGCCCCACCGGCATGGGCTTCCTGTGGGGCCGTGAAGCGCTGCTGGAGGCGATGCCGCCGTTCCTGGGGGGCGGCGAAATGATTCAGGACGTCTACCTCGACCACAGCAGTTGGGCCGGCCTGCCCCACAAGTTCGAAGCGGGCACCCCGGCCATCGGCGAGGCCATTGGCATGGGCGCCGCCCTCGACTACCTCCAGGCCATCGGCCTCGATCGCATCCACGCCTGGGAACAGCAGCTCACCGCCCAGCTGTTCGGCCGGCTGCAGGCGGTGGATGGGCTCACCGTGCTGGGCCCCACCCCCGAGCAGCAGCCCGACCGCGGTGCCCTGGCGGCCTTCCACGTGGAGGGGGTGCACGCCCACGACATCGCAGCCCTGTTGGATTCTGCCGGCATCTGCATCCGCAGCGGCCACCACTGCACCCAGCCGTTGCACCGCCACTACGGCCTCAGCGCCTCGGCCCGCGCCAGCCTCAGCTTCACCACCACCCCCGAGGAGATCGACCGCTTCGCCGACGAGCTGCAGGGGGCGATCAGCTTCCTGCGCGAGCACAGCTAGGGCCCCTAGGCGGGCGTCAGCACCGCCATCGCTTCGGCCCGGTGCGCCCCCTGCCAGGCCCAGTGCCAGCGCCAGCCGGCCGCCTCCGCCATGGCCTCGATGCGTCCCCGTTCGGCGGGCAGATCGAAGCTGCGCAGGTGGGTTTCCACATGCTCCCGCTGCTCGGCGCTCAGGGGCTGCCAACCGCTGCGGATGCGCTGCACGTAGCGATCGATGTAGGCCTGGCGCTTTTCGCCGGCGTTGCGGAACACATCCACCCATACGAACAGCCCCCCTGGGGCGATGCGCCGGCGGGCCCCCTCCAGGAACTGCTGCTTCTGGGGGTCGTCGAGGTGGTGAATGGCGAAGGCCGAATGCAGCACATCGGGCTGGCGGCGGGCCGGGTCCTGTTCGGCGTCGGGGCCATCAGCGCCGTCGCCCTGGCTCCAGGCCAGCAGATCGCCGCTGCACCAGCGGGTGGGGTAGGGCACGGCCCCGAGGTTGCGCTGCGCCAGGGGCAGCACCGCCTCCGCCAGATCCAGGCCCGTGTAGTGCCCCAGGGGCAGGCGCTGCAGCAACGGCGCCAGCAGGGCCAGATCGCCGCAGCCCAGATCGAGCCAGGCGGGGGGAGCGGCGCCGGCGGGGCGGGCCGCCAGCCAGGGCTCCACGGCGGCGGCCGTGGCGGCGGCCACGGCGCGGTGCTCCATCAGATCGTGATCCACGATCGCCCGGTAGGAGCGCCACTGCCGATCGAAAAAGTCCATGGGCTGCTGCGGCGCTGCCGAGGGCCTCGCCATTGTGGTGGTGCTGAGGCAGCCCAGCCCTCAGGCCGGCTCGTCCCAGAGGTTGGCCAGGGTGTAGGGGCCGCCGGGCAGCGTCCAGACGCTGCCATCGATGAAGCGGTGCTGCCGATCGAGGGCCGCGAGGCGTTGCAGGTCGTCGCTGCTGAGCTGCAGCTGGTTGGCTTCCAGGTTGGCGGCCAACCGTTCGGGCCGCACCGACTTGGGAATCACAGCCGTGCCTGTGGCGATCCCCCAGGCCAGCAGCACCTGGGCCGCTGTGGCGCCGTGGTCTGCGGCGATGGCCTGAACCGTGGGATCGGCCAGTAGGGGTGGCTGGCCATCGCCACTGGCGGATCCCAGCGGCGCATAGGCCGTCAGGCCGATGCCCTCCCGCTGGCAGAAGCGCAGCAGCGCGTTCTGCTGCAGCCAGGGATGGCGTTCCACCTGGTTCATCGCCGGCCGCAGCCGGCAGTGCTGCAGCAGCTCCGCCAGCTTGAGGGCGCTGCAGTTGGACACACCGAGCCGACGCACCAGGCCCTCGTCCACCAGGGCTTCCAGCGCGGCCCAGGTGCGGCTGAGCGGCAGCTGATCCAAGGGGATCTGATCGGCAGCCAGCTCCGGCATCACCACCCCAGGGCGGTGCACCACCGGCCAGTGGATCAGGTAGAGATCGAGCTGTTCAAGCTGCAGCTGCTCGAGGCTGCGCAGCAGCGCCGGCCGTACCTGATCGGGCCCGTGACAGTCGTTCCACAGCTTTGAGGTGATCCACAGCTGGTCGCGCTGCACCAGCCCATCCCGCATGGCAGCGGCCAGGGCAAAGCCGATCTCGGCTTCATTGCCGTAAATGGAGGCGCAGTCGATGTGGCGGTAGCCCAGCTCCAGGGCGGCCCGCACCGCCGCACCCACCTCCCCCGGGTTGGACCGCCAAGTGCCCAGACCGAGCAGCGGTGGCGTGAGCAATGGGGCCATTCAGGGAATGCGCGACAACGCCCTCAGCCTGGCGTGAACGCGGCCGCGATTAGAGCCGCCGCAGCCTGTTCGCCGGCTTTGATCGCCCCTTCCAAGTCCCACGGCCAGCGCGGAGCGACTTCGCTGCCGGCCACCACACCCGCCCCTGCCGGGCCGGCACCGCCCCACTGGCCGCCCAGATCAACCACGGTGCCGACCTCCAGGCGGCGATCAGGCCTGAGGGCCCTGCTTCGATCACCAGCGCATCCAACCCGTTGCGGGCATCAAACCCATCCATCGCGGCACGCCTCCGGCTGCAGGGGGTTTCGGCCTGGCAATCTCGCTGTGGTGTCGGTGATGGGTGGCCCCAAACCTTGAGCACTCCCCTGCTGCACCTGGTGGTGCTGGGCGGCCGCACCGCCACCAGTCACATCGAACTGCACGATGTGCGCTTCGTGGCCGGCACCACGATTGACGACACGATCCCGGAGCTCAAGCGCCAGTGGTTCGGGCGGCGCGAGGGGCTGCACCTGGACACCTTTATGGCGGTGCGGGCGGTGGACGGTTGGGCGGTGAGCCTTGGGCGTGAGCCCGGCGCGCCGCGGCCCGAGCGGCTCTGGTTTGTGAACCTGGGCGCCTATCGCCCCGATTGCCTGGCGGAGCTGCACCACTTCGGCCTGGTGGTGGCTCGATCCCCCCAGGCGGCCAAGGCGGCGGCCAAGCGCCAGTGGCTCGCCGGTGCGCTGCTGCAGCACAAGGATGATCTCTGCGCCGTGGACGATTGCCTGGCAATCGAGCAGCTGGAGCTGCTGGGTGGGGACCGCTGGCATGTGCAACTCACCCCCCATCCCGAGGGGCTCAGCCAGCCGCAGCGGCCCGACTGGTTCGGCTACCGGCCGATCTGAGGCACGGCCAGGGGGGATGATCGTCGCAGCGGCGCAGCCCCATGAACATCGACGGCAAGGCCTGGCGCACCATCTGGCTGGAGCCCGGTGGCCGCAGCGTGGGGGTGATCGACCAGACCCAGCTGCCCCATCGCTTCACCACCCGCTCGCTGGCCACCGGCACCGAGGCCGCCGAGGCGATCCGCAGCATGGTGGTGCGCGGGGCGCCGTTGATCGGCGTGACCGGCGCCTACGGCCTGATGCTGGCCCTGCAGGTGGATCCCAGCGATGCCGCCCTGGCGGCTGCGTTTGAGCAGCTCAATGCCACCCGCCCCACGGCGGTGAACCTGCGCTGGGCCCTGGAGCGGGTGCGCGATCGGGTGGCGCCGCTGCCGCTGGCGGATCGGGCCGATGCCGCCCGGGATGAGGCGGCGCTGATCGCCGAGGAGGACGTGGCCATGTGCGAGGCCATCGGCCGCCACGGCCTCGAGATGTTCCAGGGGTTGGCAGCGGCCCGCCCCCCCGAGCGCCAACACCAACCCTTCAACGTGCTCACCCACTGCAACGCCGGCTGGTTGGCCACGGTGGATTGGGGCACGGCCCTGGCTCCGATCTACAAGGCCCACCGCGCCGGCCTCAACATCCATGTGTGGGTGGATGAGACCCGCCCCCGCAACCAGGGCGCGTCGCTCACCGCCTACGAGCTGGGCCGCGAGGGCGTCCCCCACACGGTGATCGTGGACAACGCCGGCGGCCACCTGATGCAGCACGGCCAGGTGGATGCGGTGATCGTGGGCACCGACCGCACCACCCGCCGCGGTGATGTGTGCAACAAGATCGGCACCTACCTCAAGGCCCTGGCGGCCCACGACAACGGCGTGCCCTTCTACGTGGCCCTGCCCGCCTCCACCATCGATTGGAGCCTCGATGACGGCGTGGCTGAGATCCCCATCGAGGCCCGCAGCCCCGAGGAGGTGACGGCCATCCAGGGGCGCGTGCTCAGCGGCCCCGCAGCCGGGCAGCTGGCCTCGGTGCAGCTCAGCCCCGATGGCAGCGCTGGCTTCAACCCCGGCTTCGATGTGACCCCGGCCCGGCTGGTGACGGCCCTGATCACCGAGCGCGGCGTGGCCCCGGCCACCGAGGCGGGGCTCAAGGGCCTCTACGGCCATGGCTGAGCACCAGCAGCGTCAACAGCTGGTGGAGGTGGCGCGGCGCATGAGCGCCAGCGGCATCAACCAGGGCACCTCCGGCAACCTCTCGGTGCGCATCGAGGGCGGGATGTTGATCACCCCCAGCTCCCTGCCCTACGAGCAGATGCAGCCTGAGGATCTGGTGGCCCTGGATCTGGCCGGTGAGCCCCTGCCGGCCGCCGGGGGCACCGCCGGCCGCAGGCCCTCCTCTGAGTGGCGTCTGCATGCCGACATCCTTGCCAGCCGCCCGGAGATCACGGCGGTGCTGCACTGCCACTCCATCCACGCCACCGCCCTGGCCTGCCACGGCCGCGCCATTCCGCCCTTCCACTACATGACCGCCGTGGCGGGTGGCGACGACATCCGCTGCGCCCCCTACGCCACCTTCGGCACCTCCGAGCTCTCGCAGCTGGCGGTGCAGGCCCTGGAGGGCCGGCTGGCCTGTCTGCTGGCGCAGCATGGCCAGGTGGCCCTGGGCCGCAGCCTTGAGCAGGCCCTGCGCATCGCCATCGAGGTGGACACCCTGGCCCAGATGTACCTGCAGGCCCTGCAGTTGGGGGAGCCGCCCCTGCTCAGTGCGGCCCAGATGGCCGCGGTGCACCAGCAATTCCGCAGCCTGCTCTACGGCGCCGCCGCCGACTGACCGCGGGCCAGCAGCAGACCGGCCGCCCCGGCCACCACCACCACCGCCAGGCAGAGGCCGCTCCAGGCCGCCAGGCCCCAGCCCGCCACCGCCAGGGGGGCCACCACCGTGACCACGCCGCCGGCCACAAAGGGCTGCAGCAGCAGTTGTTTGATCGAGAAGGCCGGCAGGGCCTGGCTGCGGTCGTCCGGGTCGGCCATGCGCAGCAGCAGCAGGCCGGAGGCGGCCACCCCGGTGGCCTGGCCGAATTCGATCACCGCCCGCTCAAACCAGTCCGCCGGCAGCAACCGCGGCCCCAGCAGCAGCACCACCCCCAGGTTCCAGGCCAGCCCCGCCAGCGCCAGCACGGTGAGCGGCAGCCAGTCGGCCTGGAGCAGCTTGAGGTTGAGCCCGGCGGTGGCGGCGGTGATCAGCAGGTCGGCCGACAGGGTGCCCACCTGGTTTTGGATTGGGGCTGAGGCCCAGGCCGTGCGGCCGCTGCGCTCCAGCAGCCAGCGCATCAGCAGCGAGCCGATGATCGCCAGCGGGAACACCGGCAAGGCCTCCACCACGGTGGCCACGGCACCCCCCAGCGGTGCCGTGGCGGCCTGCAGGGCCAGCAGCAGCAGCTCGCCGATGGCCACCGCGGCGCCCACCAGGGCGAGATTCACCGCCCAGGCGGCTGGCCCGGTGGCGCCGGGGGGCGCCGGTGCTGCGGTGCGGCTGCTTCCCTCGGATGGCGGCACCGTTTGGGCACTCAACAGCCAGCCCCGCCGGCGGCCCACCACCACCATCAGGCCGCCCACCAGGGTGGAGCTCAACAGCCCCACGGTGGCCATGGCCAGGCCCAGGTCCTGCCCGCCCGGGAACCCCAGTGCCGCATAGCTGGGACCCATGGCCGCGGCGGAACCGTGGCCCCCTTCGAAGGCCACCTCGATCAGGCAAGCCATGATCGGGCTCACCCCCAGCAGCGGTTGCAGCACCAGCAGCACCGCCAGGCCCGCCACCACGTACTGGCCGAAGGCCAACATCAACGCCAGCGACACCTGGGCCGACACCGGCCGCCACAGGGCCTGCAGCCGTGGCAGCGGTTTGCCCAGCAGCAGCGAGCCGAACACCAGGGTGAGCAGCACCAGCGGCAGATCGGCCCACAGCTGCATCACCGGCTCCGGCAAGAGCGGCAACGGTCCGGAGGGGGCCAGCAGCAGCCCCAGCAGGCCCGCCACCAGGGCCTCTGGGATGCCCCACAGGCGCAGCTGCAGGGCGGTGCCGATGCGGCGCCCCAGGGCCAGGATCAGCCCCAGGGCGGCCATCGCCAGGGCCAGCCAGCCCAGGGGATGCAGCAGTTGACCCGTCAGCTCAGTCACAGCTGGAAGTGCCGGCGGAAAAAGGCCTCCGTGGCCTCCAGCACCTGCACCTGGGTGGCGCCGTTGCGGAAGCCGTGGCCCTCGTTGGCAAACCGGTGCACCTCCACGGCCACGCCATTGCGTTGCAGGGCCTCGGCCATGCGATCGGTTTGCTCCGGTGGCACCACCACATCCTCCAGGCCCTGGAAAAAGATCACCGGGCAGCGAATTCGATCGGCATGCTGCAGCGGCGAGCGGGCCGCGTATGTCGCAGCGGCTGCCGGCCATGGCCCCACCAGGCCATCGAGGTAGCGGGCTTCAAAGCGGTGGGTGTCCGCCGCCAGGGCGCTGAGGTCGGCCACGCCGTAGCGGCTGGCACCGGCGCGGAAGTGATCGGTGAAGCAGAGGGCCGCCAAGGCGGTGAAGCCCCCGGCGCTGCCCCCCTCGATGGCGATGCGTTCGGCGCTGGCCAGCCCCCGCCCCACCAGGGCGGCGGCGGCGGCGGCGCAGTCCGCCACATCCACCACCCCCCACTGGCCGTTCAACCGCTCGCGGTAGGCGCGGCCAAAGCCCGTGGAGCCGCCGTAGTTCACATCCACCACGCCCCAGCCGCGGCTGGTCCAGTACTGAATGCCGAGGCTCAGCCCCGTGCGGGCCATGCCGGTGGGGCCGCTGTGCCCCTTCACCAGCAGCGCTGCCTCGGGGCGGCCGCCGCCGCTTGGCGGGTAATACCAGGCCTGGGTGGGGTGGCCGCCATGGCCCGCAAACCACAGCTCCTCGGGCCGGCTGATGGCCTCGGCCGGCAGCGGGCAGGGGGCGGCCGGGCTGTGGCGCCAGGCGCCGCTGGCCAGCTCCAGTTCCAGCAGCCCTGTGGGCTGTTCGGGGTTGCTGGCCACGCAGGCGATCCGGCCCGCTTCGGCGGTGAGCCCCGCCAGATCGCAGAACGGTTGCTCGATCGGTTGCCAGGGGCCGCCGCCGCTGGGTTCCAGGTGCCCCAGCTGCCAGCGGCCGTTGCGGCAGGCCATCGCCAGCAGCCGTTCGCCATCCCAGGCGCTGGTGGCCATGCCAAACACCCACTGGGGCATGGCGAACTCCGCCGCCATCGGCAGCAGCGGTTGCCATTGGGGTGGGCCATCGCCATGGGCCCCGGCCGCCCCTGGCCAGCACTCCAGATTCCAGAAGCCGCTGCGGTCGTTGGACACCACCAGGTCGTCGCCGGCCCAGAGCGGCTGGAACACCGAGCAGTCCACCGGGGTGTCCGCCGCCTGGCTGCCGCTGCCCGCCACCGGCCGCGGCGCCTGCAGCTGACCCTGGCCATCCACGCCGGCAAGCCACAGCTGGCTGCGCTCCCAGGGCATGTGGGGCTGCTGCCATTCCACCCAGGCCAGGCGGGTGCCGTCGGGGCTGAGGGCCGGGTAGCCGCAGAAATCTTGGGGCCCGTGAAGGGGCTGGGGCTCACCCCCCGCCAGGCTCACCGCCACCAGCGTGTCGTGGCCTCCGGCCTCCAGCACGCCGATCCAGCGCCCGCGGTGGGGATCGATCAGCCCCCCACCCAGGGCCCCGCTGAAGCGGCCGCCGGCGGGGCAGGGGGTGAGCCGTTGGGGTTCGGCGCCGGGGCGGTCCAGATCCAGCCGCCACAGGCAGCGGTCGCCGTCGTGCACAAACACCGCCAGGGGGGCGCCGTCTGGGCCGCGGCCGATGGCGCAGGCGCCGCCGCCGTATTCGTGCACCCGGCAGCGCAGGTTCCAGGGGCCGGGGGTGAGCTCCACGGGCTCGGCGCCCGGGCCGCGGGCCATCAAGGTGGTGCGCCCCTGCTCCTGGGGCCGTTGCTCCAGCCAATGGAGCATTCCATCCAGCAGCTGCGGCTCCTTGAGGGCCGGTGTGCGGCCCAGCACCAGTTCGGCCGAGAGCGGTGCGGGGCTGGCGTGCAACGGAACCCTTCGGGGATGGCTCCTAGAATCGCCCCTACGAAACCGCCCCAGAGGAGAGGCCTTGGCCAGCAGCTTTGCCAAGTTGGCCCGTTCGGCCGAGCGGGCGGGGCGCCTGCAGGTGTCCAAGGAGCCGGTGGCCACTCCCCCCTACGACATCCACACCCTCGGCGACCAGGTGCTGCGCACCCCCGCCCGCCGCATCGGCAAGGTGGACGACGCGGTGCGCAAGCTGGCCTGCGACATGTTGGTGAGCATGTACGCGGCCCGCGGCATCGGCCTGGCGGCCCCCCAGATCGGCCAGCCCCTGCAGCTGCTGGTGATCGACCTGGAGCTGGAGGATCCCGAGAGCCCGCCGCTGGTGTTGATCAATCCTGAGATCAGCGCCGTGGGCGGCAGCCTCTGCACCTACGAAGAGGGCTGCCTCAGCATCCCCGGGGTGTACCTCGATGTGGTGCGCCCCAGCGTGGTGGAGGTGAGCTACCGCGATGAGCTGGGCCGCCCGAAGCGCACCAAGGCCGATGGCCTGCTGGCCCGTTGCATCCAGCACGAGATGGACCACCTCAATGGCGTGCTGTTCGTGGACCGGGTCACCGACCACGACAAGCTGCGGGAGGGCCTCGATGAGAAGGGCTTCAACCCCGCCGATGTGCGGGCGATCGCCTGATCCGCTGAGGACCCTCCCATGCCGATGAAACCCCTGGCGGGTCTCTTTCTCGCCCTGGCCTGCCTGCTGGGCATTGCCGCCACCGGATCGGTGTTTGAGCTGGCCTATGGCGAGCCGGACCTGGGGGTGGACACCACCCGCCTGATCCTGGGGCTGGCCCTGCCCGGCACGGTGCTCAGCCTGCTGCTGGCGATCCGGATCAACAAGCCGCAGTAGGGGCTGGCGCCCCTTGCTGGCACTTCTACGATCCCAGCGCTTGCTGCCTGCCCTGTGATCCAACTGGTTCGCCCCCTGGCCGCCCTGCTGCCGTTGCTGGCCTGGCTGGGCCCGTTGCTGTTTGCCCGCCCTGCGGCCGCCCAGGCGCTGTTCCAGGCGGTGGATGTGGACCAGAGCAAATTCGTGATCGTGGCTGCCCCGATCGGCGATGGCAACCGCGCCCAGCTCAACATTTATGAGCAGCGCAGTGGCGCCCGCCCCTGCTTCAGCGTGCAGGGCAGTGCCCCGACGGTGGTGAACCCGCTGCTCTCCAGCTTCGATTTCACCGGCATCTGCAACCGCTTCATCGATGGCAATGGCTACTCGCTGCGGGTGGCCAACAGCGATCTGGGCACGGTGTACCGCCTCAGCGTGGTCAAGCAGCCCAACGACACGCTGTTGATGGCACTGCCCACCAAGCCCGGCGCCGGCCCGGAGATGGTGGTGGCCCGCAGCGGTGGCGCCAGCAGCACCTTTTTGCTGCTGGTGCCCGAACCGGGCTGGAAGCTGATGCGGCGCCAGTTCGGAGGGCGGGTGCTGGGCCACGTGTACCTCTACCGCGACACCTGGCCGGAAGCGGCCCCGGGCAGCGCCCCCACCGCCCCGGCCCCAGTGCCCCCGGTGGCTCCGGTGCGCGGCCTCTGGTAGGGGCAGGGGTGTTTGCTACCGTCGTCAAACTGCTCAGATTTTTGACGGCTTCATGACCCAGGTCACCGTTGGCGAGAACGAAGGCATCGAGTCGGCCCTGCGCCGCTTCAAGCGCCAGGTGTCCAAGGCCGGTATTTTCGCCGACCTTAAGCGTCTGCGTCACCACGAGACCCCGGTTGAGAAGTACAAGCGCAAGGCCCAGCAGCGCCGTCGCCGCCGCTGATCGGCGCCGCCCAGGGCGTTCAGCCAATCCCCCTGGCGGGAACCGGTAGAAACACCGGTTCCCGCTTTTTTGTGGCGCGCCAATGATGGGTTCATCCCCCGTTGCGGAGCCCCATGAAGCGTTTGATCGAGGCGCTGAACCGCTGGTTCGGCAGCAGTGTGGGCAATGCCTTCGGCAACCCGTTGGAGGAGCGTCAGCATCAGCCCCCCCTGGTGGGGGAGCAGCCCTACCGCGACCACCCGCACAAGCCCTGAGTCAGGGGCTGTCGGGGGGCTGGTCGAAGCTGCGGTAGCTGAGGGCTTCGGCGAGGGCCGGGGCCTCCACCGCCTCGCAGGCGTCGAGGTCGGCGATGGTGCGCGCCACCCGCAGCAGCCGTTCGGCGGCCCGGGCGCTGAGGCGGCGCTGCTCCACCGCCTGCTGCCAGAGGTTGAGGGTGCCAGGGCTGAGCCGGCCGCATTGGCCCAGCTGCCGGCTGCTGAGGGCACCGTTCGCCAGCCCATCCGGGTTGCGTTGCAGCATGCGCTCGCGGGCCATGGCGATGCGGTTGGCCGCCGCAGCGCTGCCCTCCCCCTGGCTGGGGTGGGTCGCCTCCAAGCCGGGCCGCAATGGCTGGGCCGCGGGGCGCCGCATCACCACCTGCAGGTCGATGCGATCCAACAGGGGCCCCGCCAGCCGCCCCCAGTAGCGCAGTCGCTGGGCGGTGCCGCAGCGGCAGGGGTGGTCCGGGTCGCCGGCCCAGCCGCAGGGGCAGGGGTTGGTGGCCGCCACCAGGGTGACGGTGCAGGGGAAGCGCAACCGCTGCCGGGCCCGGCTCAGCCACAGTTCCCCCTGTTCCAGGGGCTGGCGCAGCTGGTTGAGCACGTCGCGCCGGAATTCCGCCAGTTCATCGAGGAACAGCACCCCCCGGTGCGCCAGCGACAGCTCGCCGGCCCGCAGGCTGCTGCCACCGCCGGCCAGGGCGGCGGCCGAGCAGCTGTGGTGGGGGCTGCGGAATGGCCGCTGCTGCATTAGGCCGTGGCCATCCGGCAGCAAGCCGGCCACGGAATACAGCTGGGTGAGCTCCAGCTGCTCCGCCGGCAGCAGCGGCGGCAACAGGCCCGGCAGGCAGCGGGCCAGCAGGGTTTTGCCGCTGCCGGGGGGACCCACCAGCAGCAGGTGGTGCTGGCCGGTGGCGGCGATCTCCAGGGCCCGGCGGCCATGGGCCTGCCCTTGCACCTCCGCCAGGTCGCGGCCCGGCGGCGCGCCGCTGGCGCCGTGCCCATCGCCGCTGGCCTGGGGGACCAGCGGCCCTGGGGGCGGCTGGCGCAGCAGCGCCAGGGCTTCCCCCAGCGTTGCCGCCGGCCACACCCGCAGCCCCTCCACCAGGGCCGCTTCGGCCCCATTGGCCTGGGGCAACAGCAGGGCCCTGGCCCCGTGGCGCTGGGCCGCCAGCGCCAGGCAGAGGGCCCCCCGCACCGGCCGCAGCGCCCCGCCCAGCCCCAGCTCGCCGGCGCACCAGATGCCCTGCAACAGCTCTGGATTGAGTTGGCCACTGGCCGCCAACACCGCCAGGGCGATGGGCAGGTCGAAGGCGGGCCCCTGCTTGCGCAGGTCCGCCGGGGCCAGGCTCACCACCACCCGCGTCAGCGGTGGCCGCAGGCCGCTGTTGCGCAGGGCCGCCCGCACCCGCTCGCGGGATTCCTGCACCGCCGCATCCGCCAGGCCGACGATCTGCAACCCCGGCAGACCGGGGGCAATGTCCACCTCCACGGCCACCTCCACCGCCTCCAGCCCCACCAGGGCTGCCCCGCTGCAGCGTGCCAACATCAACCGATTCGCGCCCGACAGTGGTGAAATGCCACCGCTGTTCCAGCACCCATGGCCGAGCCCACCGACTTCACGGCTGATCTGGCCGCCGACCTGGCCACTGATCTGGCCGCCAACGACACGATTTTCGGCCGCATCCTTCGGGGGGAGATCCCGTGCGATCCGGTGCACGCCGACGACCGTTGCCTCGCCTTCCGCGACGTGGCCCCCCAGGCGCCGGTGCACATCCTGGTGATTCCCCGGCGGCGGCTGGTGAATTTGCTGGAGGCTGGGCCCGAGGACGCCGCCCTGCTGGGACACCTGTTGCTGGTGGCGGCCCAGGTGGCCCGCCAGCAGGGCCTCTCCGCCTTCCGCACGGTGATCAACAGCGGTGCCGACGCCGGGCAGACGGTGTTTCATCTGCACGTGCATGTGATCGGTGGCCGCGACCTGACCTGGCCCCCCGGCTAACCGGCCACAATGACGGCATCTGAACGCCGTCATGAACCCCCTGCAGGCCTTCCGCAGTCAGCTCGGCAAGCTGAGGCGCCTGGCGCAGCCCTACTTCCTGCCGGTGGAGGACACCAGCGGCTGGCAGTTTCTGCTGCTGATCGTGGCGCTGCTCGCCGTGGTGGTGGGCAGCACCCTGCTGCTGCTCACGGCCGCCGTGGCGATCAGCGGTGCCCTGATTCCGGAGCTGCAGGGGCGGTTTTTGCCCGGGGTGCCCCAGCAGGTGGCGGCCATCTGGGCCAGTCCCGTGGGCGTGGTGGTGATGGTGCTCTTTGCCCTGGGGCTGGGCTGTTTTGGTGTCCTGCGGGGCAAGTTGCGCCAGGGGCGCTGGTTGCCCTGGTTGCTGATGGGGGTGATCACCCTGCTGATCCTGGTGATCAACGGCATCAACGTGGGCATCAGCTACATCGCCCGCAACGTTGACAACACCCTGGTGGCCTACCAGGCCGATCAGTTTTGGCAGGTGGTGGCGATCTATGCCTTCTGCCTGGTGTTGGCGCTGCCGATCCGAGCCCTGCAGAGCTACCTGATCCCCAAGCTCGGATTGCTGTGGCGGGCCTGGTTGAGCGGCCGGCTGCTCAACCGCTACCTCGACAACCGGGCCTACTACGTTCTCAACCCCAACGACGAAAGCGCCGAGGAGATCGACAACCCCGACCAACGGATCTCCCAGGACGCCGCCAGCTTCACCAGCACCAGCCTCAGCGTGAGCGTGGAGATCGTCTCCGCCCTGCTCACCTTCGTGAGTTTCATCCTGGTGCTGTGGACCATCAGCACCAAGCTGGCCCTCTGGCTGCTGGCCTACTCCCTGGCGGGAACGGCGGTGATTGTGTTCGCCAGCCGCAAGCTAGTGGCGCTCAATTACGACCAGCTGCGCCTCGAGGCCGATTTCCGCTACGGCCTGGTGCACATCCGCGACAACGCCGAATCGATCGCCTTTTACCGCGGTGAGCAGCAGGAGGGCCGCGAGGCAGAGCGGCGGCTGGGGGGGGCGATCCGCAACTACAACAAGCTGATCGTGTGGGAAGCGCTGATCAGTGTGATTCAGCGCTCCTATGACTACTTCTCCCGTTTCCTGCCCTGGTTGGTGATCGCGCCGAT
>JBIKKZ010000133.1:0-5156 GCA_044360095.1 Vulcanococcus sp.
GACAAGGTGGTGGAGGATTGGTTCCTGGCCCACTGCTATGAGCAGAGCGGTCTGCCGGTGAGCGCCTACATCGGCGATGGCCAGATCGCCTACCGCATGTACCCCGGTGGCCTACGGGATCTGGTGGTGGGCTTCGACAAAAACTTCGCCACCGCAGCGGCGGAGGTGCACTGGCCCTGGATGGTGGCGGTGGTGTTGTGGTTGTCGGGGCTGTTCTGGGCGGCTTGGTGTTTGCCGGCGGCACTGTTCGGTTGGCCCCTGCTGGGGGATCGCTCCCTGTGGATCAATGGGCTGATCTATGGGGCCTTTGCCCTGCAGTTGTGGGGGCTCACCCGGCGGGTGGGGCGCTTCCACTGGATCGTGCCCATCTTTCCGCTGCCGGTGCTGTTTTTTCTGGCGGTGTTTTTTCTGGCGATCCTCAACCTGGAGCGGGGCCAGGTGCAGTGGAAGGGGCGCAGGGTGAGCACCCGTTGATGGGGCCGCAGGCGGCGGCGGTGGCGGTGTTCAGCTCCGCGGGCCTGTGGATCGGTGGGTCGCTGCTGGTGGGGGCGTTGGCCAACCGGCTGCCGCTGGTTTGGTTGATGGCGATCCCCAGCCCGCCGCTGCACGGGGGCGGGCGCTGGCGGCTGCAGGCCTACGAACGCCATGGGTGCATCCGCCGTTGGAAGCCCTGGATTCCTGATGCCGGGGCTGCCCTGCCGGGGGGGATCCGCAAGGGGAGCCTGGCGCGGCGCGATGCCCAGGCCCTGCAGCGGCTGATGGCGGAAACCCGCCGGGCCGAGTGGGTGCACTGGGCCCTCTGGCCGTTGTGGAGCCTCACCCTGCTGTGGTTGCCCCCGGTGGGGGTGGTGCTGAACCTGCTGTTCGCCACCCTGTTCAACCTGCCCTGTGTGCTGCTGCAGCGCTACAACCGGCTGCGGCTGCAGCGGGCCTTGGGCCGGCTCAAGGCCCCACCCAACCCGCCTGCAGCTCCAGCTCGCACGCCAGCCCGGGATCCTCACTGTGCTGGGCCACCACCAGCCGATGCCGGCCCGCCTCCAGCACGAAGCCATCGCGCTGCTCCTCAAAGAAAGCCAGGCGCCGCGGGGGAACCTCCAGGCTGATCCACCGCCTCTCCCCGGGGGCCAGCGGCACCCGTTGGAACGCCACCAGGGTGCGCGGCGGCCTCTCCACCGCCAGGCCCGGGGGCTCCAGATACACCTGCACCACCGCCGCTGCCGCCACGGCGCCGGCGTTGCACACCTGCACGCTCACTTCCACCGCCTGCCCGCCGTGCTGCCTCAACACGGGGGCGGAGAGCTCGAAGCGGCTGTAGCTGAGGCCAAAGCCAAAGGGGAAGGCGGCGGGGTGATGGTCGCGCTGCAGCCGCCGGTAGCCGTGCCAGAGGTCGTAGGTCACCTGCTCGGCGCGGGGGGCAAACGGCGGCAGGTGGCTGGGGTGGGTGGGGATGGCAAACGGCAGCCGGCCGCTGGGGCATACGTCCCCCAGCAGCACCTCGGCTAGGGCCGCTCCCCCCTCCTGCCCCGGATACCAGAGCAGCAGCAGCGCCGGCACCCGTTGCTGCCAGGCCTGGCTGAGGATGGCGCCGCCCCCCATCAGCACCACCACCGTGCGGGGGTTGGCCGCGGCCACCCGTTCGAGCAGGTCCACCTGTGCCGGCTGCAGAGTGAGGTTAGTGCGGTCGCCGGAGGCGAAGTCGCCGCCGCTGCGGGCGGAGCCATGGCTGGTGACCCAGGCGATGCTGCGGGCCAGTGGAGTCCACCACGGCCGCAAACGCCGCTGCCCCACACGCTTGAGCAGCCAATCCGGGGGTGGGATCAGCGCCAGGATCGGCGCGATGTCGCCGGGGTGGATGTGTTCCCCCTCGAGGCGCCAATCGAGCCCCACCACCACCACGGCGGCGTCGCAGCGGCGGGCGATGGCGGCGGCCTGGCCGGGGTTGGATCCGTTGCTGTGGTGCAGGATCAGCTCCGGTGCCGCCCGACGCAGCCCCTCCAGCGGCGTCACCACCTTGGCTGGCGTGGGCCGGGTGTCGGAGGAGCCGTGGTCGCCCAGGTTGGGCTCGGCGGCCAGGTGGCCGATCACCGCCAACGACCGCACCCCTCGCAGCGGCAGCAGGTTGCCCTCATTGCGCAGCAGCACGATCGCCTGGCGGGCCGCTTCCCGGGCCAGGCGCCGGTGGGCCTTGCACTGGCGCAGGCTGGTGGGGTAGGGCCCGGCCGGCACCGCCAGTTGCAGCTGCAGTTGCCGCCGCACCGCGTCATTGAGGCGCTCCATGGGCACCGTCCCGGCGGCCAGCGCCGCTGGCAGGCAGCCCTCGAACACCATGCGAAAGGGCATCTCCAGGTCTTGCCCGGCCAACAGGGCCGCAACCCCATCGCGGATGCCGAAGATAAAATCGCTCACCACCAGCCCCTGAAAGCCCCAGCGGCGCTTGAGGATCTCGCTGAGCAAGGGCTGATGCTGGCCGCACCAGGTGCCGTTCACCCGGTTGTAGGCGCTCATCACCGAGCCGGCACCAGCGTCGACGCAGTCGCGGAACTGCGGCAGGTAGAGCTCGTGCAACACCCGCTCCGTGGCCTGCACATCCACCAGGAAGCGGGAGCTGTCGATGGAGTTGAGGGCCAGATGCTTGACGCAGGCGATCGCATGGCGCTGGATCCCTCGCGTGGTCGCGGCCCCCAGGGCGCCCACATGCACGGGGTCTTCGCCGTAGGTCTCCTGGGCGCGGCCCCAGCCCGGGTGCCGCAGCAGGTTGACGCACACCGCCGCCACCCAGTTGGCGCCGAAGGAGCGGGCTTCCTTGGCGATCGCTTCGCCAATCTGCTCCTCCAGCTCGGGGTTCCAGGTGGCCCCGCGGGCGATCGGCGCCGGGAAGGTGGTGGCACCGCCCTCTAGCACAACACCGCGGGGGCCATCCACGAAGTGCAGCCCCTGCAGCTGCAGGCGCGGCAGCACACCGGCGGGCCAGGGATGCCGGTGGGAGGCATCCCGCAGGGCGATGTCGGCCATGCCCGACCAGAAGGGCGTGGCACCGCTGAGCAGCCTCAGCTTTTCGGCGGTGGAGAGCTGCTCCAGCAGGGCCTGGGCCGCGGCGCCGGTGGGGGAGTGGGGGGCAGGCACCCCTCGACCCTATGGATCTTCAGCTGTGCTCCAGGACAACGGCGCGGGGCCGCGGCAGGGATGCTGTTGCAGTTCAGCTCGCCGGCTGGCTGGCCACGGTGGTGAGCTGGCCGCCGCGCTCATCCCAGAGGATGTAGTCGAAGCACGAGGGAATGTCGCGCAGCCGCAGCCGGGTCACTCCCGTCAGCAGGTGGGCGTTGCGCCGCTGGCAGGCCTGCAGGCGGTAGTTGGGGATCGCCTCGCACAGGTGGTGGATGGCGTGGCAGCCGATGTCGGCGGAAAACCAATTGAGCACCGCCGGCAGCTCCAGGTCGCTGGTGCCCTCCATGGCGCCATCCATGGCGTTCCAGTTGTGGTTGGAGTGGGCGTAGGAGCCGGGGAAGTTGTGCTGCACAAAGAAGATGCAGATGAAGATCGCCGCACCGCAGGCCATCACCGGCGAGTAGATCAGCCAGAAGGCCTTGGCGCCGATCCAGCTGCAGAGCAGCAGCCAGCTGCCCACCACCGCCAGGTTGTTGAGCAGCAGGTCGCGGCCCTCCTCAGGGCTGTGCCACCAGCGGCTGTCGTGGCTGGCGACGATGTCAGCCCAGCTGGGGCGGGAGTTCTGACGGTGGCTTTGGCGCAGCTGCCGCCAGGCGTGGGGCAGGAAGCCGCCGAGGCCCGCCAGCAGCTCCACCCGCGGCTTGATCACCAGATAGAAAAAACCCCCCGGGAACAGCATCAGCGGGTGCCGCAGCAGGCGGTAGAAGGCCTTGCCACCGCTGCTGTAACTGGCGTAGGTGTCGACGCTCACCAGGGCTGAGGGCCCCTTGTAGCGCTCCCAATTGCCGTTGTGGCGGTGGTGGAACGCATGCCCGCGCGACCAGGGAAGTTGAGGGATGCCGGCCACGATGCCCAGCAGGAAGCCCACCCAGCGGTTGGTGTGGCGGTTGCGGAACAGCGCGTAATGGCTGCAGTCGTGCATCAACGAGAAGACGCGCGCCAGGAACAGCACCATCAGCGCCAGGATCGGCAGCAGCCACCAGCTGCCTTGGCCCAGGGCCCGCACCGCCAGCCACCACAACACCCCATAGGGCACCAGGGTGTTGAGGATCTGCCAGGTGGCGATGGAATCGGAGCTGCCCATGAAGGGCTTCAGCTCAAAGTCGCTGCGCTGCAGCGGCGCCGATGGGCGGGCGGGGGCTGGCGGGGAGGAGGAGTGCAGAAAAAGGGGGAAGCGCCGTCGCTTCTTAGTGGCAAAACCTTAGGAGCGTCCGGTTCCAGCTGCGGGTGAAGGCTTTCGGATTTCTTCTGTTGACCGTTCCATTCGTTGCCATACAACTCAGCGGTACGGCATCAAACCGGCATGCATCACTTTTACCGATTGCGCTCAGGTTTTGTGGCCCGATTTGATGTGGACCCCGCGCGCATCGAGCACCAAACCGTCACCACCCTGGCCGGAGACATCCATCACGTGCTGAACAGCGGTGAGGCGGAGCGGCGCCTGTTTGTGTTGCAGTGCGAATACCTCAACGACAAATACGAGAGCGACCACGCCCTTGAGCAGCAGCGGGCCGCTTGAGCGGAGGCGCCTGGGTGCCTTGGTGGAGGGTGTCCGCCCCTTGGTCAGGGTTGGTCAACCCCTGGAGGGGGCGTCGCGGAGGTGGCCGCCACGCCGGCTGGATGCACGACCCCAGCCCCTGGTTGCACCCCAGCCTCTTGTTGAATTGATTCGATCCCAACCGCAGCCCTGATCCATGGGTGGCCACCACCCCCACGGGCACCAGCCCGAGGCCCATGGTGCCGGGGCCGCCTTTCGCTGGAGCATCGCCCTCAACTGCGGGCTCACGGCGCTGCAGCTGCTGATCGGCCTGGCCTTTGGCTCGCTGGCCTTGATTGGCGACGCCCTGCACAACCTGGGCGACGTGCTCGGCCTGGTGCTGGGCTGGGGGGCCGACCGGCTCAGCCAGCGACCCGCCGCTGGACGCTTCACCTACGGCTATGGGCGCAGCACCCAGATGGCCTCGCTGCTCAATGGCGTGCTGATTTTCTCG
>JBIKKZ010000134.1:0-5151 GCA_044360095.1 Vulcanococcus sp.
CACATAGAGGCGGTTGTCGGTGCTGGTGACCCACTCGCAGAACTGGTTCCACGCAGAAGCGCCTTGGCGCTGCTGGATGGTGGTGGTCATGAGTACGGGTTACGTAGAGCTCTTGGTTTCGCCGGGGCGACCCAACAGCAGGAAGGAAGGACAGGTCGGACGACCGCCCTGCCAATGGCGAATGTAACGGATGTTTGCGCCCTGTTGCGACCCTTTAAGGAAGGGTCGGGCCGCTGGATCCACCAGCAGTGCTAATCAGTGGCATCAGCGCTGCTTGTTGTGCTGTGGCCCCCGGGCGCTCGATCACCTGGAGCCCCAGCGTCACCCTGGTGCCCAGCCGCGGCTGCTTCAACGCCTGCGGCTATTGCAGTTTTCGCCTGCCCCTCCACCGGGCGATTCCCCTGGAGCTGCCCGAAGCCCTGGCGCAGTTGCAGGCCAGGCCTCAGGCCCTGGAGGTGCTGCTGCTCAGTGGCGAGGTGGCCCCCAGCTCCCCTGAGCGGCGGCCCTGGCTGGGGCGGCTGCTCAGGTTGAGCCGTCTGGCACTTGCCCAGGGCCGGCTGCCCCACACCAATGCCGGCCCCCTCTCCCCACGGGAGATGGCGGCCCTGGCGCGGCTCAACCCCTCGATGGGATTGATGCTGGAGGGCCTCGGCCCCGCCTACGACCGGCTGCACCGGCGGGCCCCCAGCAAAACCCTCGCCGTGCGCTTGGGGCAGTTGCAACAGGCGGGGCGTTTGGGGGTGCCGTTCACCACCGGGCTCTTGCTGGGGGTGGGGGAAACCCAGGTGGAGCGCCGCCAGGGCCTGGAGCTGCTGGCGCAGCTGCAGCGCCGTTGGGGCCACCTGCAGGAGGTGATCCTGCAGCCCTGGCGCCCCGATGGCGAGCAGGGCCGCCCCCTCGACCGCCAGGAACGAGGCGATCTGCTGGCCACCATTGCCACTGCCCGCCGGTTGTTGCCGCCGGAGGTGCACCTGCAGATGCCCCCCAACCTCTGGCCGCTGCAGGCGTTGCCGGAGGCCCTGGAGGCCGGCATCGACGACCTGGGCGGCATCGACAGCGCCGATGTGATCAACCCGGCTTACCCACAGCCCACGCCGCCGCAGCTGGAGCAGCTGTTGGCTCGCCACGGTTGGCGTCTGCGGCCGCGGCTGTGCGTGCACCGCGCCTGGTGGTCCTGGCTGCCGCCGGCGCTGCGGTTGCGGGTGCAGCGCCTGTCGCCGGCCCACCACGCTTGTTAGCGTCCGATCTCGCTTCGGCAGGCCGCTTGACACAGCCCACCCCCGGTGATCAGCGGGTGCTGCTGGTGCGGCTGCCGTGCAATCCGATCTTCCCGATTGGCCCGGTGTACCTGGCCGATCACCTGCACAAGCAGTTTCCCGCCCTGCCGCAGCAGATCCTTGATCTGGCCGCCGTGCCGCTGCTGGATGTGGAGGCGGTGTTGCTGGAGCGGATCGATGCTTTCCGCCCCACCCTGCTGGTGTTCTCCTGGCGGGACATCCAGATCTATGCCCCGGTGGACGGCCGCGGCGGCAATCCGCTGCAGAACTCCTTTGAGGTGTTCTATGCCCGCAATCCGCTGCGGCGCCTGCGCGGCGCCCTCGGCGGCCTGCGCCTGATGGGCTCCTTTTACGGCGAGCTGTGGCGCAACCTGCGCCTGGTGCGCCGCGGCCTGCGCCGGGCCCGCCGCCACCAGCCCAGGGCCCTGGCGGTGCTCGGGGGCGGGGCCGTGAGCGTGTTCTATGAGCAGTTGGGCCGCCAGTTGCCGCGGGGCACGGTGGTGTCGGTGGGGGAAGGCGAGCCGCTGCTGGAGAAGCTGATCCGCGGCGAATCCCTGGCCGGCGAGCGCTGCTTCCGGGCCGGTGAGCGTCCCCGCCCTGGGCTGATCCACGAGCAACCGGGCGGGATGGAGAAAACCGCCTGCGATTACGGCTACATCGCGCAGATCTGGCCGCAGTTGGATTGGTACCTCGATGGCGGCGATTTCTACGTGGGGGTGCAGACCAAGCGCGGCTGCCCCCACAACTGCTGCTACTGCGTGTACACGGTGGTGGAGGGCAAGGCGGTGCGGGTGAACCCCGTGCAGGAGGTGATCGCGGAGATGCGCCAGCTCTACGCGCGCGGTGTGCGGGGTTTCTGGTTCACCGATGCCCAGTTCATCCCGGCGCGGCGCTACATCGACGACGCCAAGGAGCTGTTGCGCGCCATCCAGGCGGAGGGCTGGGATGACATCCGCTGGGCCGCCTACATCCGCGCCGACAACCTCGATGCCGAGTTGGCGGAGTTGATGGTGGCCACCGGCATGGACTACTTCGAGATCGGCATCACCTCAGGCTCCCAGGAGCTCGTGCGCAAGATGCGCATGGGCTACAACCTGCGCACCGTGCTGGAGAACTGCCGCCTGTTGGCCCGGGCGGGGTTCCGGGCCCATGTGTCGGTGAACTACTCCTTCAACGTGATCGACGAGCGCCCGGAGACGATCCGCCAGACCGTGGCCTACCAGCGGGAGCTGGAGCGGATTTTCGGCGCCGACAAGGTGGAGCCGGCCATCTTCTTCATCGGCCTGCAGCCCCACACCCACCTGGAGCAGTACGGCTTCGAGCAGGGGCTGATCAAGCCCGGCTACAACCCGATGAGCATGCTGCCCTGGACCGCCCGCCAGCTGCTCTGGAATCCCGAACCGATGGGCAGCACCTTCGGGCGCATCTGCCTGGAGGCGTTTGAGCGCGATCCGGCGGATTTCGGCCGCACGGTGATCGATCTGCTGGAGCGCGACTATGGCGCGGCGCCGCTGGAGCAGGCCCTGCGGGCGCCGGTGGAGGGGCGGGCGGCGTTGGCGACGGCCGTTCGCTAGTTGGGCGAGCTCGCCCGCCACCAGCGCCGGCGCACCAGCAGCAGCAGGGCCAGCCCCAGCCAGCCGAGCACCCCACCGATCGGGTTGGCGGGCCCCATCAGCCAGGCCGGTGCAGTGGGGTTCACCGCCATCAGCCCGTGTTGGAGCACAAACCAGCCCCCCACCAGGCCGCCGTGCAGGCCCACCGCGCCCCAGAGCAGCCCGCCATCGGCCCGGCGCTGCAGCCCCAGGGCCAGCCCCAGCAACAGCAGCCCCCCCAACAGCCCCAGCAGTGGGCCCAGGGGCAGGTTGAAGCGGGTGTGCACCAGGCTGAACAGCGCCGCCTGCAGCCCCAGGGCCCGTTGCGCCCCCAGCAGCAGGCTCAGTTCCCCCCACAGCCAGCCGCGGAACAGCAGCTCCTCGGCAAAGCCCACCCCCAGCCCCAGGGCCAGGCCGTTGAGCACCAGGCTGGGGCTCAGTTGCGGCTGCCAGCGCAGCTGCCCCAGGGCCGCCAGCCCCACCACCACCAGGGCCAGCAGGCCGGCGGCCTTGATCAGCCCCCGCAGCAGGGCCTTGGCCAGGGCCGGCGCCGCCGCCCGCACCCCCAGTTGCCGCCAAGGTTGATCGCTGCCCCAGCAGCGCCGCAGGCGCCAGGGCAGGCTCAGCAGCAGGGCCAGCACGGCGGGGCCGGCCGCCAGGGCTGCCCGCTGATCGGCGGCCACCCCCACCAGCCCCAGCAGCAGCTGCCCCCCCAGAAACACCCCCACCAGGCAGAGGGGGTAAAGCAGCGTTCCCCACCAGTGCAGGCGTGGTGCGGGGGTGGGGGCCATCACTGCTCGGGTTCGAGCGTGCTGGTAAGCCCCTTGGCCTTGAGGGTTTCGCAGTAAAACTCCGCCGGCTCCAGGTCGCACACGATCACCAGGCCCACGCCGGTGTTGTGCGCTTCGAGCATCACGGCAATGGCGTCCTGCTCACTGAGGGCGGGCACCACCTGCCGCAGGGTGCTCACCACGTATTCCATGGTGTTCACCGGATCGTTGTGCAGCAGCACCTTGTAGCGGGGCGATGGCTTGGGCACCCGCTCGGGGGCCTTCTCCATCACGGCGGCGCCACCGCGCTCCGGCGTCTGTGTGGCACGGATCGGTGTGGATCGGTTCACCCTTCCAGCTCCGGCTTCAAGGCAGCAAACTTTAGGCAGCCTTTGAGGCCAGGGCCGCCGGGATCCGGCGCATGGCCTCCTCCACGTTGGCGCGGCTGTTGAAGGCCGACAGGCGGAAGTAGCCCTCACCGGCGGCGCCGAAGCCGCTGCCGGGCGTGCCTACCACGTGGGCCTGGCCCAGCAGCAGATCAAAGAAGCCCCAGGAATCCAGGCCCTCGGGGGTTTTAATCCACACGTAGGGGGCCTGTTCCCCACCGAACACCTGCAGACCGGCGGCGCTCAGCTCCCGCCGAATGATGGCGGCGTTGTCCATGTAGAAGCTGATCAACGCCTTCACCTGGGCTTGCCCTTCGGGGGAATACACCGCCTCGGCGCCCCGCTGCACGATGTAGCTGACGCCGTTGAACTTGGTGCACTGGCGGCGGTTCCACAGGCCCCACAGCTCCACCGGTTCGCCATTCGCCGCGGTGCCCATCAGGCCGCGGGGCACCACGGTGAGGGCGCAGCGGGTGCCGGTGAAGCCGGCGTTTTTGGAGAAGGAGCGGAATTCGATCGCGCACTCGCGGGCCCCTTCGATCTCATAGATCGAGTGCGGCAGGGAGGGGTCCTGGATGAAGGCCTCGTAGGCGGCGTCAAACAGGATCAGGGCGCCATGGGCGCGGGCGTAATCCACCCATGCCTTCAGCTGCTCCTTGGTGGCCACCGCGCCGGTGGGGTTGTTGGGGAAGCAGAGGTAAATCAGATCCACCGGCTCGCTGGGGATCTGGGCGGTGAAGCCGTTGCCGGCGTTGATGGGCAGGTAGGTGAGACCGCCGTATTGGCCGCTGCCATCGGCGTCGCCGGTGCGCCCTGCCATCACGTTGCTGTCCACGTACACCGGATAAACCGGGTCGGTGACGGCGATGCGGTTGCCCTCCCCAAGGATGTCGAGGATGTTGGCGCTGTCGCACTTGGAGCCATCCGACACGAAGATCTCCTCGGCGCTGATCTGGCAGCCGCGGGCCTGGAAGTCGTGCTGGGCGATCGCTTCGCGCAGCCACAGGTAGCCCTGCTCAGGGCCGTAGCCATGGAAGCCTTCGCGGGTGCCCATCTCGTCGATGGCCGCCTTCATGGCGCTGCGGCAGGCCTCCGGCAGCGGCTCGGTGACATCGCCGATGCCCAG
>JBIKKZ010000135.1:0-5141 GCA_044360095.1 Vulcanococcus sp.
TACGGCGGTGCCATCCCCGAGACCTACGGCGTGCCCGTGGAGGAGATCCAGGAGGGCATCCGCAACGGCGTGCGCAAGGTGAACATCGACACCGACAACCGCCTGGCCTTCACCGCCGCCATCCGGGAGGCCGCCGCCAAGGACCCCGGCAACTTCGACCCCCGCCACTTCAACAAGCCCGCCCGGGCCTACATGAAGCAGGTGTGCCTCGACCGCTACCAGCAGTTCTGGTGTGCCGGCAACGCCAGCAAGATCAAGCAGCGCGACATCAACTACTACGCCGCCCTGTACGCCAAGGGCGCCCTCGACCCCAAGACCGCCGTTGCGGCCTGAGGCCAACGGCCGCCTGATCCCAGGCAAGCCACAACAGCCAGGGGCCTTCGGGCCCCTTTTTTGTGTCAGCTGGCTGTGTCAACCGGCCACCAGCTTGCGCAGGGCGTCCTGCAGGTTGCGTTCCATCACGAAGCGGCGGCCGTCGGTGACCACCACCCGCACCAAGGTGGGCAGGGCGTTGCTGATGCTCTGCAGGTAGATGGGCTCCACGTAGAGCAACCCCTGGCCCACCGGCAGCACCAGCAGGTTGCCCCGCACCAGGCGGGAGCCCTCCCGGTTCCAGAGGCCGAATTGGTAGCTGATGGCCGGGTCCTGCTCGATCAGCGCCGAGATCTGCTGCGGCCCCAGCAGCAGCCGCTGCTGGGGGAAGCGCACCAGGAACAGCTCCCCGTAGTGGGGCGGATCGTTGCGGGCCGCCAACCAACCCACCATGTTGGGCCGGCGCAGGGGGGTGAACGGCAGCAGCAGCACAAACTCTGGCCGGTTCTGACCCGGCAGCTGCACGGTCACGTGATACGGGCGCACGGCGGTGGTGGAGCTGCCATAGATCTCCTGGGGAATCGCCCAGACGTCGTCGCCGTTGTAGAAGGTGCGCACGTTGGTGACGTGGTAGCGCAGCAGCCGCTCCGCCTGCACCTGGAACTGGCTCTGGGGCACCTGGATGTGGGCCAGCAGCTCCGGCGGCATCGACCCCAGGGGGCGGAACAGCTCCGGAAAGGCGCGACGCCAGGTGCGCAGCAGCGGGTCGGCCGGATCGCTCACGTAGAGCCACACCTGGCCGTTGTAGGCATCCACCACCGCCTTCACGGGGTTGCGGTAGTAGCGAATGCCTGCGGGGTTGGGGTCGGAGTAGGGGTAACTGCGGCTCACCGTGAAGCCATCCAGCAACCAGTACTGGTGATGGTCGGGCCGGAAGCCGGGGCTGTTGCGCACCCGCGCCGTCACCAGGTAGGGCTTGCTTTCAAAACGCAGGAAGGGGGCCAGGGCCGCCAACCGTTGGTTCACCTGACGGCGGATCAGCAACCGTGAGGCGGGGGTGAGCGAGCCGGTGAACAGCAAGCGCGGCTCCGGCAGATAGGCGGCGGCCATCAGCCGATCCAGGGGGCCATGGATCGGCACCCCGGAGCCGCCGTCGTAGTGGGAGTAGACGTTCAACTCCCCCTCGGGGTAATCGAACTCGCGCACCTGCGTGGGGGCGATGGCGTAGGGGGAGGGGGCCGAGGCGTAGTAGAGGCGCGGCTGCCCCACCGGCAGGGCGCGCCGGGCCTGCTCGGCGCTGATGCCCAGCTGCGGAATCCCCTGCACCTGCTGGCCGCGGCCCAGGTCCTTCACGAAATAGAGGGGCAGGCCATCGGGGCCGGCGGTGTTCACCGTCGACACCGTGAAGCCGTAGCCATGGGTGAACACCAGGTGGCGGTTCAACCAGGTGCGGGCCCCCTGGGCCAGGGCGGAGCTGTCCAGCTCGCGGGCCGAGATCAACACCTGCTGGGAGCCCTGGCGCTGGGGGTCGCCGTTGAGCGAATAGCGATCCACCGCCGCGGAGGTGAAGCGGTAGTAGAGGCGCAGCTGCTGCAGCTGGCGGTTGGCCTCCAGCAGGGGGATGCTGTCCCACAGGCGCACGTTGGCCAGGGTGCCCGGTGCCGCCCGCAGGTCGGCGGCGTTGAGGGCTTGCTGCGGCTGCAGCACCAGATCCCGCACCGCCTCCAGGCCGAAACCGCGGCGGGTGGCGGCAATGCTGCGGCGCAGGTAGGGGGCCTCCAGCTCCAGCTCCCGGGGCTGCACCCAGATGCGCTGCACCACCGGGGCCACCACCCACTCCATGATCGGCACCAGCACAGCGGTTGACACCAGGGGGATCAGGGCCACGCGCCGCAACCAGCTGCGGGGGGTGGGCACCAGCAACCCCAGGCCGCTGAGGGCCAGCAGCAGGGCCAGGGCCAGCCGCAGCGGCAGGCGCACGTGCAGGTCGACAAAACCGGCGCCGGCGGCCACACCGCTGCCGCGCACCATCAGGTCGAAGGGGGCCAGGGCATTGCTGAGGGCCGCCATCAGCGCCAACACCGCCAGTTGCGGCTGCAGCACGCGCTGCTGATCGCGGCTGAGGCCGCCGAAGCGCAGGTCGGTGAGGCTGCTGCCCTCACTCAGGGTGAGCCAGAGGCAGCCCGCCAGGCCCACCATCCCCTGGGCCAACACCACGCTCACCAGCAGGTGCAGGGCCGGCAGGCGCAGCACCGTGAAACTCAGATCAAAGCCGGTGAGCGGATCGGCCTCCCCGAAGGGCGCCGCCAGCAGGGCGGGCAGCCACAGGCTCCAGCCCCGCGCCACGGCGGTGGCGCTGGCCACCAGGGCGGCCGCCAGGATGATGCGCAGGCTTGAGTAGGGGGCCCAGAGCAGCAGCGGCAACAGGGCCAGGGCCAGGCCAATAAACAGCCAGGGGGGCAGGTCGGCGAACACCGGAATGCCGGTGATCACCTCGCCGCTGAAGGGGGCCACGATCAGGTCGCGGGCCTGCACCAGCAGGTAGGTGAGGCCGCCGGCCAACAGCAACAACAGGGCCGCCAGCACCAGGAGCAGGGCCAGCGGCCGCAGCCGCAGCAGGGGCGACTCCGGCAGCTGCTTGCGGGCGGCGCCCTGGCGCAGGCGCCAACAGCGCCGCAACTGCTGCAGCTGCAGCGGCACCCCCAGCCCGAACACCAAGCCAAAGCCCAGCAGCTGCAGCAGCCAGCGCCGCAGGATCACCGACTCGGCGCCGAACTGGCCAAACCACTGGCTTTCGATCACCAGCCGCGGCAGCACCAACACGACCGCCAACAACAGCCCCAACCAGGCCAGCCAGCGCAAGGGGCGGGTCAGGCGTTCAGCGGGGGGCTGCAAAGGGGAATCCGATCACCTGCGGAGGCTAGGAACCCAGGCCGGCAGGTCAAGTCGGCCGGCAGCGACCGCCCCGCCCACGGCCGGCGGCCCAACGCACAGCCATACCCGACCCCTGAGATCGGCTTTGAATCAGGGCCACGGCCGGCGCTGCTAGCGTCCAGCGACTGTCCTGGGTGCGATCGTGACGGCGACCCTCTCCCGCTCCACCGCCGGGCCCACCTTCACGGGCCTGCGCTGCAAGGAGTGCGGCCAGCCCTACGAAGCCGGTGCTCACCACGTCTGCGAAGACGTCTGCTTCGGCCCCCTGGAGGTGGTCTACGACTACGAGGCCATCAAGGCCCGCGTCAGTCGCTCCACCATCGAAGCCGGCCCCGCCTCAATCTGGCGGTACCGCGAATTCCTGCCCATCGCCGGCGACCCGATTGATGTGGGCACCGGCTTCACCCCGCTGCTGAAGGCCAACAACCTGGCCAAGCGCCTGGGCCTGAAGAGCCTTTACATCAAGAACGACGGCGTCAACATGCCCACCCTGTCCTTCAAGGACCGGGTGGTGTCGGTGGCCCTGACCCGCGCCCGCGAGCTGGGCTTCAAGACGGTGAGCTGCGCCTCCACCGGCAACCTGGCCAACTCCACCGCCGCCATCGCCGCCCATGCCGGCCTTGAGTGCTGCGTGTTCATCCCCAGCGATCTGGAACTGGGCAAGGTGCTCGGCACCCTGATCTACAACCCCACCCTGATGGCGGTGAAGGGCAACTACGACCAGGTGAATCGCCTGTGTTCGGAGGTGGCCAACACCTACGGCTGGGGATTCGTGAACATCAACCTGCGCCCCTACTACTCCGAGGGCTCCAAAACCCTCGGCTATGAGGTGATCGAGCAGCTGGGCTGGGAACTGCCCGACCACATCGTGGCGCCCCTGGCCTCCGGCTCCCTGTTCACCAAGATCCGCAAGGGCTTCGACGAGTTCATCAAGTGCGGCCTGGTGGAGGAGCACGCCGTGCGGTTCAGCGGTGCCCAGGCCGAGGGCTGCAGCCCCATCGCCCAGGCCTTCGCCGAAGGGCGTGACTTCATCACCCCGGTGAAGCCCAACACCATCGCCAAGTCGATCGCCATCGGCAACCCCGCCGACGGCCCCTACGCCATCGACATCGCCAACCGCACCGGCGGCACGATCGCCGCGGTGAACGACACCGAGATCGTGGAGGGCATCAAGCTGCTGGCGGAAACCGAAGGCGTGTTCACCGAAACCGCCGGCGGCACCACCATCGCCGTGCTCAAGAAGCTGGTGGAGCAGGGCAAGATCAACCCCGAGGAGCGCACCGTGGCCTACATCACCGGCAACGGCCTCAAGACCACCGAAGCAGTGGCCTCCGCCATCGGCGAGCCCTACCTGATCGAAGCCCAGCTCGACAGCTTCAACGCCGCCTGGCAACGGGCCCAGGCCAACGCCTGAGCCCCGGCTCCCCCCTCGCCCTCGACCCAGCACCTCCTTTGACCATGGCCGTTCAGGTTCTGATCCCCACCCCCCTGCAGAAGTTCACCAACGACGAGGCCAGCGTCAGCCTGGAGGCCAGCAGCGTGGATGCCCTGATCGATGCCCTCGATGGGCGCTACCCGGGCCTCAAGGGCCGACTGTGCGATGAGGCCGGCAAGCTGCGCCGCTTCCTCAACGTCTACGTGAACAGCGAAGACATCCGCTTCCTCGACAACCAGGCCACCGCCCTCAGCGACGGCGATGAGGTGAGCATCGTCCCCGCCGTGGCCGGCGGTTGAGATCCGGCTTCTGTTGACCAATTGGTTGCAAAGCCTGCAGTTCCAAATCGCGGTTTCAGGCTCAATGGCCGCAATGAGCCCAACCTCCACCGCACCCCCCCATTCGTGATGCGATGACCCACACCCCGGAGCACGCCATCACCACCACCCCTGGAAACACC
>JBIKKZ010000136.1:0-5133 GCA_044360095.1 Vulcanococcus sp.
CGGGCCGCCCGAGCCTCCGACCGCGTCGCCGCTCCGGTCGCCCAGGGGGCGTCCCCCAGCCGGTGGCGCTGTTGGCCGGGGTGGGTGTGGCCGCCGCCCTCGGGGGTGGATGGTGGGCGCTCGACCGCCTCGCGGCCCGGATCTATGGCCAACAGCGCCCCCGCCTGGAGCGGCAGTTGGGGCGGATCATGGGGCACCCGTTGCAGCTGGGGGCCTACCGGGGGCTGAAGCCCCTGGGCCTGGGATTGCAGGTGGGGCCAAGCCGCTTCCTGCCGGGGCTCGATAACCCCTCCACGGTGGAGGCCCAGGGGCTGGTGCTGGGGGTGGATCCCCTGCGCAGCCTCTGGCAGCGGGCCCTGGTGCTGGAGCTGGATCTGCAGCGGCCGGAGGCGCTGTTGCGGGCCAACCGGCGAGGCAGCTATTGGGAGTTCCCACCCCAGAAGGCGGGACTGGAGCCGCCGCGGCTGGGGTTGCGCATCCGCCTGGCGGACCCCGCCCGGGTGCGCCTGATCACCGAATCGGCCCGTGGGCCCAAGGCCCTTGCCCTGCGCCTGGAGGGCAGCAGCGAGCTGCAACTGTGGCGGCGGCAGGTGGCCTGGAGTGGTCGCCTTGATGCCGCCACCGGCGGCCAGCTGGGCTTCGCCGGCCGTTTGCAGTGGCGCCAGCGCAGCCTGGAGCTGCAGCTGCACCCGCGCCAACTGCCGCTGGAGCCCGCCCTGGCGCTGTTGCCCCGCGGCCTGCAGCAGCAACTGGCCGGGCGGGTGGAGGGGCGCCTGCAGGGCAGCCTGGCGTTGCAGCGGCGCCCCGGCGGCAACGGCTGCCGCGGTGGCCTGGCCCTGGAGGGATGGCGTTGGCGGCCGCCGGGCGTGCCGCAGGCCCTCAGCGGCGATCCATTGCTGCTGCGCTGCACGGCAGAGGGTCTGGCCCTGCGGCCCACCCCCCTGCGCCTGGGGGATTGGCGCGGCCGCCTTTCTGGGCAGCTGCGGTTGGCGGCCCGCCGCACCAGCCCCGGCGGCTGGTTGCAGCTGCAGCTGCAAGCAGCCACATTGAAGGGTGGCGAGCGGCTGCTGGCGAGGCTGGCGGGCCCTTGGCGCCAGCCCGACCTGCGCCTGCAGGCCAGCCTGCCGGGGCTGCAGCTCCAGGCCAGGATGGCCCTGCGCAGCCGGCCCAGCCTGCGGGTGCTGGTGCCGAGCCTGCAGCTGCGCCACCGCGAGGCGGTGTTGCAGGCCAGCGGCGCCCTCTGGCCGCGCCTGGATCTGCGCAGCCAGAGCCTGCAGTTGCAGGGTGGTCTGCCGCCCCAGCTGGTGCCGCTGCTGGGGCCCCGTCCCGCCCTGCAGGCCCAGCTGCAGCAGCTGGGCCCCTGGAGCCAGCTGCGGCTGCAGTTGGATCTGCGCCAACGCCGCAATCCGCTGGTGGGGGATCTGCTGGCGCGGCTGCTGTGGCGGCCGGGCCAGCTGGAGCTGCAGAGCCTGGCGGCCGAGCGGCTCAGCGCCAGCGGCCGCCTCCCCCTGGGTCCCCGTGGCGGCCCGCTGCGGCTGCGGTTTGACCTGCGTCGTTTCCCCTTGGAGCGGCTCAGCCCCCTGGTGGGCACACGGCTGCGCGGCGACCTGGATGCCTGGGGGGTGCTGGAGGGGCCCCTGCAGGCGCTCCGCTCCGACCTGCAGCTGCTGGTGCGCGATCCGGGGGCCGGCCCCCTCTGGCTGCGGGAATCCTGGAGCGGCGAGCTGCGCGGTGCCCTCGGGGCCGATGCTCGCCTGCGGTTGCAGCCCCTGGCCCCGGCGCCGGCGGGGCTGCTGCAGGCCCGCCTCGACCGCCGTGGCTTCCCCACCAACGCGCGTCTGCAACGCGGCGGCGGCAGCCTGCGGCTTGCCGGCAGCCCGCGCCGATATCGCTGGAGCAGCAACGCTGTTCCGCTGGCGGGGCTGCAGCTGGCCCTCGGCCCCCGCCAGGTGTTCCGGCCCTTGCAGGGGGCCCTCAGCGGCGCCGGCCAGCTGGAGCTGCAACCCCTGGCCATGGCCGGCAGCGTGCGCATCGCCGGCCCGCAGCTGTTGGGGGTGTACGGCAGCAGCCTCAGCGCCAGCGGCAGCCTGCGGGGCCGCCGGCTGGAGTTGCGGGGCCGCTGGGCCGATGGCCGCCAGGCGGCGGTGGGGTTCCGCGCCCGCACCGAACCAGGCGGTGCCCTGTGGACCCGCTTCGAGGCGCGCCGGCTGGGGGGGCCAGCCCTGCGGCAGCTGCTGGCGGCCTGGCCCCTGTGGAACGGGGCGATCAGCCCCAGCAGCGGCGGCGCCGCCGACCTCGGCCTGCTCGACACCGGCACCCTCGGGCTTGACCTCAGCGGCCAGCTGGCGCAACTGCGCCAGGCCCGCGCCGCCCTCAACGCCCCAGTCCAGCCCACCGGCGCCGATGGTGACGTGCGCCTTGACCCGGCGGATCTGGAGGCGCTGCTCGATGCCGACCTCACCCTGGTGGGCAGCCGCTCCGACCAGTTGTTCATCGACCTGCGCAGCCGAGGCCACCTCTGGTTGCGGGGCGACGACCGCGACCTGGCCCTCAGCAAAGAGCCGGTGCTGGTGCGGCTGCAGGGCCCCCTCAACCGTGGCGGCAGCTTCAGCATCCAATACCTGCCGCTGGCGCTGATGGGCCTGCTGGCGCCGGTGCCGGAGGGGCTGCGCGGCTCGCTGTCGCTGCAGGGCCGCTATGGCCTGCCGGGGCGGGGGCGACCGCCCCAGCTGGAGCTGGAGCTGGCCCTGCAGGATGCCGGCCTGCGCGACCGCACCCTGCAGCTCGACCGCGGCCGCATCGCCCTGGAGAACAACCGGCTGGCGCTCGATTGGGCCCTACGCAGCGGTGGCGCCAGCAACAGCGTCGACCTCAAAGGGGTGATTCCGCTGCAGGCGTCCGCCGAGGGGCTGGAGCTGCGGGTGGCCAGCCGCGGCGATGGGCTGCGTTTCATTTCGGTGCTGGGGGGGCCGGGGCTGGAGTGGCGCCGGGGCAGCGCCGATCTGCAGCTGCTGGTGCGCGGCTCGCGCCTGGCCCCGGTGGCCAACGGCTTTCTGCGTTTCCGTGAGGGGGAGCTGTTGCTGGCGGGCCAGCTGCTGCGCGACCTGGACGCCGTGGTGTTGTTCGATTTCACCGAGCTCGAGGTGCAGCAGCTCAGTGCCCGTGTCGGCGCGGCGGGCCAGATCAGCGGCGTCGGCCACCTGGGGCTGGTGACCTCGGTGCCCCAGTCGCCGCGCCAGCTGAAACTCGCCTTTAAAGCGGTGCCGATTACGGCACCGCGGCTGCAGACCCAGGCGGATGGGGAGGTGCTGGTGGGCGGCTCCCTGTGGCGGCCTGAGCTGGCCGGGGAGCTGCAGCTCAGCCGCGGCAGCATCAACATCAGCCCCAGCGGCCTGGCCACCGCCGCCGCCCCCACCCGGCCGGTGAGCCTGCGGCAGCTGGCGGAGGCCGATTGGGATTTCCGCGAACCGCTGCTGGTGATGGGCCAACAGCTGGAGAGCGCCGCCAGCCAGGACCTGCGCCGATACCTGCCGAAGCTCTCCGCCGTGCAGCTCAACGGCCTGCGGTTGCGCCTCGGCCCCACCCTGCGCATCACGGTGCCCAACGTGCTCAACTTCAACACCGCCGGGGTGCTCACCCTGCGGGGGCCGCTGGATCCCGACATCCGCATCAGCGGCGTGGTGCGCCTGCTGAGTGGCCAACTGGGGCTGTTCATTACCCCCTTCCGGCTCGACCCCGACGCCCCCAACGTAGCGGTGTTCACCCCCAGCCAGGGCCTGATCCCCTATGTGGACATCGCCCTGCGCACCAGCGTGGCCGACAGCCCGGCTGGGGGTACCCCCAGCGGCGCCACGCTCAGCTCTTCCACCATCTACGACTGGAACAACGCCACCCAGGGCCCCAGCCGTTCGCTGGAGCAGCTGCGGCTGGTGAAGGTGAAGTTGCAGGCCACCGGCCCCGCCGACCGGCTGATGGAGAACATCACCCTCACCAGCACGCCGCCCCTGCCGAAGGAGCGGCTGTTGGCGCTGATCGGCGGCAACTCGCTGGTGGGTCTGCTGGGGGCCAACGCCAGCGCCGCCCTGGCCACGGTGTTGGGCCAATCGCTGCTCACTCCGGTGTTGGGCAGTGCCAATCAAGTGTTCGGTGATCGGCTCTCGTTTGCCCTCTACCCGGCCTATTTCGTGGTGCCTGATGTGTCCCCCGGCTCCAGCACCTCCAACCAGCTGCCCTCCAAACTGGCCCTGGGTTCGGAGATTGGCCTCGACCTCACCGAGCGCTTCAACTTCTCGGTGCTGGCGGCCCCCGACCGCAGCGACCTGCCGCCCCAGTTCAACCTGCGCTACCAGGCCAGCGACCGGGTGGGGGTGCAGGGCTCGATCGACACGGAGGGCCGCTGGCAGAGCCTGATCCAGATGTTTTTGCGCTTTTAGGGTGCAGGGCAGAGCGGGCGAGCCATGGGCCAGCTGATCGGCATCGATTTGGGGGGCACGGCCATCAAGCTGGGGCGCTTCAGCGCCAGCGGCGCGCTGCTGGCGGAGCTGCAGGTGCCCACCCCCCAACCGGCCATGCCCGGCGCGGTGGTGATGGCGATCGTGGAGGCGGTGCAGCATCTGGACCCCGATCGGTTGGCGCCGCTGGTGGGGGTGGGGCTGCCGGGGCCCATGGATGCGGCCGGCCGGGTGGCGAGGGTGTGCATCAACCTGCCGGGCTGGGAGCAGGTGCCCCTGGCGGCGTGGCTGGAGCCGCAGCTGCAGCGGCGGGTCACCCTGGCCAATGACGGCAACTGCGCCGTGGTGGGCGAGGCCTGGACGGGCGCCGCCCGCGGCTACGACGACGTGCTGCTGCTCACCCTCGGCACCGGCGTGGGCGGTGGTGTGCTGCTGGGGGGGCGGCTGTTCACCGGCCACGGCGGTGCGGCGGCGGAGCCGGGGTTGATCTGCGTGGATCCGGAGGGCCCCCCGTGCAACAGCGGCAACCGCGGCTCCCTGGAGCAGTTCTGCAGCATCGCCGGGCTGGGCCGGCTGTCGCCCCTCGACCCCAGGGAGCTCTGCCGCCGGGCCGATGGCGGCGACGCCGAAGCCTTGGCGGTGTGGCGCACCTACGGCCGCTGGCTGGGCATCGGCCTGAGCT